>CAZONS010000183.1:0-7200 GCA_964581195.1 uncultured Thiobacillus sp.
CCACCTTCGTGCTGCACCGCATGCCGCAACAGATCCGCACGGTCTGCCTGGAGTTCTTCGGCCAGGTAAGCGATGCGGTGCCGGCCATCGTCGAAATCACCAGCACTTTCAAGAGCGGTCACGGCGACGTCCTCCTCGCCGGCCTGGAACACATGGACGCCCGCTACATCAAGGCGGTGGGCTATGCCACCAAGGCCGAACGCAGCGGCCGCCCGAACATGGTGCTGCTCGCCGACATCGCCGCCGATGACATCGCCGCCGTCGACGCCGCCGCCGCCCGCGTCGTCGAGTGCGCCCGCGCCCGCGGCGGTGAGGGCTTCATCGCCACGAGCGCGGAGACGCGCAGGAAATTCTGGCTGGACCGCGCCCGCACCGCCGCCATCGCCAAGCACACCAACGCCTTCAAGGTGAACGAGGACGTGGTCATCCCGCTCGACCGCCTCGCCGATTACTCGGACGGCGTCGAGCGCATCAACATCGAGTTGTCGATCAAGAACAAGCTGGCCTTGCTGGAGGAACTGGACACGTTCCTCCAGGGCACCCTGCCCCTGACCGAGGACGAGGACGGTACCGCCGACCCCGCCCTGACCGAGGCTCGGCGCGAGCGTGCCCGCGCCCTCATCACCGAGGTGCGGCGGCGTTGGCAAGGTTATCTCGACGACCTCGACGCGCGCCTGCCGCCGCATCTGTGCGTGGTCGACGAACGCCTGCCGCGCAAGGAAAACAAGTCGGTGTTCGAAGCCCTGCAGGACCACAGTCTGCGCGTCTCCTGGAAGCGCGAGGTGCGCGCCGAACTGCGCCGGATCTTCACCGGCCGCGAATACGAGCCGGTACTGGCCGAATGCGACGCCATCCACAAGCGGGTCCTCAAGGGCCGCGTGTTCGTCGCCCTGCACATGCACGCCGGCGACGGCAACGTGCATACCAACATCCCGGTCAACTCCGACGACTACGCGATGCTCGCGACCGCCAACCGGGCGGTGGCCCGCATCATGCGCCTGGCGCAGGACCTGGGTGGCGTCATCTCGGGCGAGCATGGCATCGGCATCACCAAGCTGGAATTCCTTTCCGACCAGACCCTCTCGGCCTTCGCCGCCTACAAGAACCAGGTCGATCCGGAAGGCCGCTTCAACAAGGGCAAGCTGCTCCAGGGCGCCGACCTCGGCAACGCCTATACCCCCTCGTTCGGCCTGCTGGAACTGGAATCGCTGATCATGGAACAGTCCGAGATCGGCGCCATCGCCGACTCCATCAAGGACTGCCTGCGCTGCGGCAAGTGCAAGCCGGTCTGCACCACCCACGTGCCGCGCGCCAACCTGCTCTATTCGCCACGCAACAAGATCCTCGCCACCTCGCTGCTGATCGAGGCCTTCCTCTACGAGGAACAGACCCGGCGCGGCATCTCGCTGAAGCATTTCGACGAGTTCGACGATGTCGCCGACCACTGCACGGTCTGTCACAAGTGCATCAACCCCTGTCCGGTAGACATCGACTTCGGCGACGTCACCGTCGCCATGCGCAACTTCCTCAACGCCACCGGCAAGAAGAAGAAGGCACCGGCCACGCGGCTGGCGATGGCCTTCCTCAACAGCACCGACGGCGACGCCATCCACATCCTGCGCAAGGGAGCCATCGAGTTCGGCTATATCGGCCAGCGCCTGGGCGCGGCGGTGATGCGCACGCTGCCGACGGTAAGGGAAACGATGCGCCAACCGCCCGCCAGCGTCGGCAAGCCGGGGCCGAAAGCTCAGGTCATCCACTTCTTCAACCGCTCCCTGCCCGGCGCCAACCTGCCGAGCAAGACCGCCCGGCAACTGCTTGGGCTCAACGACCCCAAGGTGGTGCCGGTGTTGCGCGATCCGGCCAAGGTAACCGAGGAATCCGATGCCGTCTTCTACTTCCCCGGCTGCGGCTCCGAGCGCCTGTTCTCCCAGGTCGGCCTGGCCACGCTCGCCTGGCTCTATGAACTCGGAGCACAAACCGTGCTGCCGCCCACCTACCTCTGCTGCGGTTACCCACAGACCGCCACCGGCGACCGCCCCAAGGGCGATGCCATCACCATGCAGAACCGGGTGCTGTTCCACCGCGTCGCCAACACCCTGAATTACCTGGACATCAAGACCGTGCTGGTATCCTGCGGCACCTGCCTGGACCAGTTGATGGAATATCAGTTCGACAAGATCTTCCCCGGCTGCCGGATCATGGACATCCATGAGTACATGATGGAGAAGGGCGTGAAGCTGGACGGCGCGAGCGGCACGAAATACATGTACCACGACCCCTGCCACACCCCGATCAAGCAGCACAACCCGATCAAGACCGTGCAGACCCTGATGGGCGCTGACGTGAAACTGTCCGAGCGCTGCTGCGGCGAATCCGGCACCTTCGCCGCCAGCCGCCCCGACATCGCCACCCAGGTGCGCTTCCGCAAGGCCGAGGAAATCGACCGCGTCGCCGGCGGCCTGCGCGAGACGGGCGCCGACAAGGTCAAGGTGCTGACATCCTGCCCCTCCTGCCTGCAAGGCCTCGACCGCTACGCCGAGGACAGCAAGATCGAAGCCGATTACATCGTGGTGGAACTGGCGCGCCTGAAGCTGGGCGCGGGCTGGCTCGATGATTTTGTCGCCAGGGCCAATGCCGGCGGCATCGAGAAGGTGCTGTTGTAATACGTAGGGCGGAAAAGCGGCCTCATCGCGCCTTCCGCCGGCATGTCGTCGGAAAAGCGGCCTTATCGCGCCTTCCGCCGGCATGTCGTCGGAAGGCGCCGGCATGAAGACGCCGGCTTTTCCGACCTACGTGCTACACGTCATGGCGAACCGGATACGCCATAATCGCGACCATGTATGGCCCTGGGAGCACGCAATGGGACTGCCCGCCGAGCGTTTCGCCACTTACGAAGACTTGTTCGACCTGCCGGAGAACCTGGTGGGAGAGATCATCAACGGCAGGCTGGTAACCCATCCCCGGCCAGCGCCGAAACATGCGCGCGCCTATTCCAGGCTGGGCGGTGAGCTTGACGGCCCATTCGACCAAGGACGCGGCGGCGGCCCCGGCGGCTGGTGGATTTTGGACGAGCCGGAAATCCATCTCCTCGGCGACATCCTGGTGCCCGACATCGCCGGCTGGCGCCGCGAACGCACGCCCAGGCTGCCGGAATCCGCCTGGTTCGACCTCGCCCCGGACTGGCTGTGCGAAATCCTCTCGCCCGCCACCGCGCGGGTCGACCGGGTGGAAAAACTGCCGATCCATGCCCGCTGGGGGGTGAAGCACGTCTGGCTGGTGGACCCCGACCTGCGCACCCTGGAAGCCTATGAAAATGTCGAGGGCCGCTGGCTGCTCATCACCACGCTCAAGGATGACGACGCCGTCAGTCTCGCGCCGTTTGACGCCATCAGCTTTTCCCTGGCCGGACTGTGGGCGGACTGATGCCCTGTCCCCTCTGCCATCCGGACAACGAAACCCTGCTCTGGTCCGACGCCTTCTGCCGCGTGATCTGGGTCGATGACGCCGACTACCCCGGTTTCTGCCGCGTGATCCTCAACGCCCACGTCAGGGAAATGACCGACCTGCCGTTCAACGAACGGCGGCGGTTGATGGATGTGGTGTTCGCCGTGGAAGCGGCGATCAGGGAAGAGGTGCGGCCGGACAAGATCAACCTGGCCAGCCTCGGCAACCTGGTGCCGCATCTGCACTGGCATGTGATTCCGCGCTGGACGGATGACCCGAAATTCCCGGACTCGATCTGGTCCGTCGCGCGCCGTGCATCACCTGGCCGCGCTGCTCCGCCCGGCCTCGGCACGGCCATCGCGCTGCGCCTGGCGGCCGCGATCTGAAGGGGTCGGGCGCTATACTCGCCCGACCACCACCTCCTCCGTCGCGCGCCATGTCCTCTCCCGACCTCACCGAACACACCCTGGAATCCCGCGAGGAATATCGCGGCCGCCTGCTGCATGTGAAGAAGGACCGGGTGCGCCTGCCGAACGGCGAGGAATCCAGCCGCGAATACATCGTCCATCCCGGCGCGGCGGTGATGATTCCGGTGTTCGACAATGGCGACATCCTGCTGGAGCGCCAGCACCGCTATCCACTGCGACGCGACTTCATCGAGTTGCCGGCCGGCAAGTTCGATCCCGGCGAAACCGAGCTGGCCTGCGCGCAGCGGGAACTGGAAGAGGAAACCGGCTATATCGCCAGCGCATGGCGGCAACTGCCCACCTTCTATCCCTGTATCGGCTATGCCGACGAGCGCCTGGTCTACTTCGAGGCGCGCGGCCTCACCTACTCCGGTCACAACATGGATGACGACGAGTTCCTGGAAATCCTGCGGGTGCCCTTCGCCGAGGCCATCGCCATGATCGGCGATGGCCGCATCGACGAGGCCAAGACGGTGATGGGCCTGCTCTGGTATGAGCGCTTCGGTAGAAGCGGCGGTTAAACCCGCCCGGCATTGAGCCGGGCCAGCGCCGTAGGGTGCGCCGCGCGCACCGGTCCACATCCAATGGCGCGCGCGGCGCACCCTACAAGGTGCTTCGCGCTATTCGAACTCCATCGAGCGGAACACCCGCCCGGCATTGAGGCGAGCCAGTTCGTCCGCCGTATGCAGGTGCAGGTAGGCGGACTGGTCGACCGCATAGGCATCTTCCAGCGAGCCGCCTCGGGCAAGCACCTCGGCGACCTTTTCGCGCAGATGCGCGAGGTAGCCCCGGGTCCAGTGTCTTACCGTGGCCATGTCGGTGGGACCGCCGTGGCCGGGGATGACGACCTCGGCGCCGAGGGCCTCGAACCGGTCCCAGACGCGAATCCAGCGCGCGGTGTCGGTATCGTCGAAGATCGGCGGCATGCGCACATGGAAGGCGGTGTCACCGGCGATCACCAGCTTCTGCTCGGGCAGCCAGACCATGGTGTCGCCGTGGTGATGGGCGTTGCCCAGGTGCAGCACTTCGATTCGCTTGCCGCCCATGGAGAGGTCGAGCTTGTCATCGTAGACGATGTCCGGCATCACGAACGCGGTGCGATAGGCCTTGTCGCGCTGCCGCGCCCGCATGCCGGCTAGGGCCTCGTAGCCATGCTTTTCCATGTACGCGGCGGTGTCGCGCTGGGCGACGATCTTCGCGCCCTGCGACTTCCAGTAGCTGGAGCCCAGCATGGCGTGGCCCTGGCCATTCTCCAGGACCACATACTTCACCGGCTTGTCGGTCAGTTTCCTGATCTCGTCGTGCAGGCTCTGCGCCAGCAGGTAGCTGTCGCCCGCGTTCACCACCACCACGCCCTCCTCGGTGAGGATGAAGGAGAGGTTGTTGTTATGCCCGGAGTTCTCGTAAGTGCCGGGGGCGGTGGCGCCGATGGCCGACCAGACCCCGGGCAGCACTTCCCGGGGCAGGTCGTAGAGGAAGGAATCCGGGGCGGCGTCGGTCGCCACCACCGGCAGCCCGGCTCGGCGCCAGTTGAAGAAGCCGTCGCGGTAGTTCTTCACATTGCTGTAGCCCAGCTTGATCAGCGCCTCGGCCGCCAGCGGACTGCGCTGACTGACGCCGCAGTAGACGACGACGGGGGTGTCCTTGGCGGGCACCGCGGTCTCGATCTGAAATTCCAGCCAGCCCCGTTGCAGATTGGCGAAGCGTGGCGCATCGATGCGCCCCCCCAGATTGGCCAGCTCCGGTGGCGTGCGGACATCGATGACCACGGTTTCAGGCCGCGCTTGCAACTGCGCCATCAGGCCCGCCGTATCGATCTGCGGCACGCTTCGCATGACCTCATCCAGCATGCTCTGGGCGGCCTGGCTCAGGGTCGGCGCTTCGGGAATCGGGAACTTGATGGCCGCCAGGTTCGCGGCGGACGCGCCGGTTGTGGCCAGCAGCACGACGGACAGGCCTATCGTCTGGAACAGGGCTTTCATGTGGCGTACCTCGTCATCGTCCAGGGGTCGTTCAGACTAACCCCTAGCGAGAGGGCGCGGAATGGTATTGCCTTACCAAGGCCCGGCGACCGACGACGCGCCCCCCCCGGGGCGAATCGCCCCGTCAGTTACATTTGATGAAGAGCTTGCGCGACTCGAAATTCACCACGGACGACAGCGATTCCGGCAGATTCGGCCCCCCTCCGCTGGGGATGGCGTCCGGCGAGGCCTGAGGCTCGCCTCCGACCTGATTGACCACCCTGTAGCCTCGCCCGCCGCAGAGCTCGCCCGCCTTTTCCCGGCAGTGGCCCATGTTGAGCAGCGGACCGCCACAGCTGACGACATGCGCCACCCAGCCGTCCGCCAGGCGCACGTCCCGCGAGGTGGCGCAGCCCGCGAGCGGCAGGAGCAGGGTCAGCAGAAGCAATGTATTCCTCACCACGGGTGGCTCCTTCCAGTTGCAGGCCAGCGCTCTCGCCCCATGGCGAACGAGGCCGCTAAAAAACGAACCCCACGCGCGGGTGGGGTCGGTTCGGAGACATCGGCGTGATTACCAGATGCCCAGGTAAGCCAGCATCCCCTTGGCCGCTTCCCGCCCTTCATACACGGCGGTGACCACCAGATCGGAGCCGCGCACCATGTCGCCACCGGCGAAGACCTTGGGATTGGCGGTCTGGAAGGCATGCTTCTGACCCTTCGCGACGACACGCCCTCCCTGGTCGGTGGCGATGCCGAAGTCGGCGAACCAGGGTTGCGGGTTGGGACGGAAGCCGAAGGCGACCAGGACGCGGTCACAGGGCACGATTTCCTCGGAACCCTCGACCACCACCGGGGTGCGGCGACCGCGGGCATCGGGCTCGCCCAGTTCGGTGGTGACCAGCTTGATGCCTTCCACCTTGCCGTCACCGACGATGGCGACCGGCTGCCGGTTCCACAGGAACCGCACACCCTCTTCCTTGGCATTGGCGACTTCGCGCTTGGAGCCGGGCATGTTGGCTTCGTCGCGGCGGTAGGCGCAGGTGACGCTGGCCGCGCCCTGGCGGATCGAGGTGCGGTTGCAGTCCATCGCGGTGTCGCCGCCGCCGAGGACGACGACCCTGAGGCCCTTCATGTCGATGAATTCGTCCTGCGGCAGGTCCAGGCAGTGGTTCACGTTGGAAATCAGGAACGGCAGCGCCGGCATGACGCCGGGCAGATCCTCGCCGGGAATGCCGGCCTGCATGTAGGTGTAGGTGCCCATGCCCAGGAACACGGCATCGTATTCGTCCACCAGTTGCTGGAACGGAATGTCCTTGCCGATCTCG
>CAZONS010000184.1:0-7198 GCA_964581195.1 uncultured Thiobacillus sp.
TGTTCGAGCAGGCGCGACTGGTCGCCAAGTGGAACACCACCGTGCTGATCCGAGGCGAGACCGGCACCGGCAAGGAACTCATCGCCAACGCCATCCATTACAACTCGCCGCGGGCGAAGGCGCCCTTCGTCAAGCTCAACTGCGCCGCCCTCCCGGAAAACCTGCTGGAGAGCGAGCTGTTCGGCCACGAGAAAGGCGCGTTCACCGGCGCCATGAACCAGCGCCAGGGCCGCTTCGAACAGGCCGACGGCGGCACCCTCTTTCTCGACGAGGTGGGCGAGGTCTCCGCCGCCTTCCAGTCCAAGCTGCTGCGGGTGTTGCAGGAAGGCGAACTGGAACGGGTCGGCGGCAGCCGCACCATCAAGATCGACGTGCGGGTCATCGCCGCCACCCATCGCGACCTGGAAAGCGAGGTCGAGGCCGGCCGCTTCCGCGAGGACCTTTACTATCGCCTCAATGTCATGCCCATCTATCTGCCCGCCCTACGCGAGCGCATGGAGGACATCCCCGACATCGCCCGCTTCCTGGTCGACAAGATCGCCCGCCAGCAGAGCCGCCCGCTGGAACTCACCGACGCGGCCCTGCGCGTGTTGATGCACCATGCCTGGCCCGGCAACGTGCGCGAACTGGAAAACTGCCTGGAACGCGCCGCCGTGCTGACCGAGGCGGAAGTCATCGACCGCGACGCCATCCTGCTCACCGGCATCGAGGAACAGGTCAGCATCGGGCGTGGCGCCATGCGCGAGGTCGACCTCGACGACCCCAACCTGGACGAACGCGAGCGGGTCATCGCCGCCCTGGAACAGGCTGGCTGGGTGCAGGCCAAGGCCGCGCGGCTGCTCGACATGACCCCCCGCCAGATCGCCTACCGGATCCAGACCCTGAACATCAAGGTGAAACAGATATAGGCGGCCGCCCCCCCGTAGGTCGGGTTAGCGGCTTTATCGCGTAACCCGACGCGCCCCCGGCCTCACCCGCTCCCCCACCGCCAACGACTCATGCCCACCTTCACCCCCTGCAAAGGCAAGACCGCCTGTCGCGACGACGGCGAACGCTGCACCACCTGTGGCCGCTCGTTCGCCGAGATCGAGCAGACCCGCGCCCTGATCGATGCCCTGGCGGAATTCGCGCTCGCCCAGGGTTACGACAACATCGAGACGTTCGCCAGCCATGTCGCCGACAAGCTGGTGAAGAAGGTGAAACACCGGCAATCGCCACGATGAGCGCCCCGGAGGATTATCCCGACACCGCCATGCAGCGCGTGGTCAAGGTCCGCCGCGACTACAACACCTGGGTGGCCAACGAGACCCTGGAGGACTACGCGCTGCGCTTCACCCCGCGCAGCTACCGGAAATGGTCCGAGGGGCGCGTCGCCAACACCGCCTTCGGCGCGGCGGCCTTCCTGGTGCTGGAAGCGGTGGGCGCGACGCTGCTGGTGCAGTACGGCTTCGTCAACGCGGCGCTGGCCATCGTCGCCTGCGGCCTGATCATCTACCTCGCCGGCCTGCCGGTCAGTTACCACGCCGCGCGCCATGGCCTGGACATGGACCTGCTGACCCGCGGCGCCGGTTTCGGCTACCTCGGCTCCACCCTCACCTCCCTCATCTACGCCTCCTTCACCTTCATCTTCTTCGCGCTGGAAGCGGCCATCATGGCCTATGCGCTGGAACTCGCCTTCGCCATCCCGCCCGCCTGGGGCTATCTGATCTGCGCCCTGGTGGTGATTCCCCTGGTCACCCACGGCATCACCGCCATCAGCACGCTGCAGACCCTCAGCCAGCCGATCTGGCTGGCCCTGCTGGTGCTGCCCTACGGTTTCGTGCTGGCGCGGGAGCCCAACAGTTTCGCCGGCATCCTCGACTACGCCGGCCAGGGCAGCGCCGGCTTCGACATCGCGCTGTTCGGGGCGGCGATGGCGGTGGGCCTGGCGCTCATCACCCAGATGGGCGAACAGGCCGACTACCTGCGCTTCATGCCGGAACGCACCCCCGCCAACCATCGCCGCTGGTGGGCCGGCGTGCTGATCGGCGGCCCGGGCTGGGTGGTGCCGGGGGTGATCAAGATGCTGGGCGGCGCCCTCCTCGCCTGGCTCGCCCTCAGCCATGGCATACCGGAAGCGCGGGTGGTCGACCCCAACCAGATGTATCTGGTGGCCTACCAGTACGTGTTCCCCAACCTGGGCTGGGCGATCGCGGCCACCACCCTCCTGGTGATCGTCTCCCAGCTCAAGATCAACGTCACCAACGCCTATGCCGGCTCCCTGGCCTGGTCCAACTTCTTCGCCCGCCTCACCCACAGCCATCCCGGCCGCGTGGTGTGGGTGGTGTTCAACACCCTGATCGCCCTGATGCTGATGGAAATGGACCTGTTCCAGGCCATCGGCCGGGTACTCGGTCTCTACTCCAACGTGGCGGTGGCCTGGATGATGGCGGTGGTGGCCGACCTGGTGATCAACAAGCCGCTCGGCCTGTCGCCGCCGGGCATCGAGTTCCGCCGCGCCCACCTCTACGACATCAACCCGGTCGGCGTCGGCGCCATGAGCATCGCCTCGGGCCTCTCGGTGGCCACCTACCTGGGGCTGTTCGGCACCGCCCCGCAGCCCTACGCCATCTTCATCGCCCTCGCCGCGCCCCTGATCTGCTCGCCGCTGATCGCCTGGCTGACCGGCGGCCGCTACTACATCGCCCGCCAGGCCGAGTCGGCGCCGGACGCCACCCAGACCTGCTGCATCTGCGGCAACGACTACGAACGCGAGGACATGGCCCGCTGCCCGGCCTACCAGGGGCAGATCTGCTCGCTGTGCTGCACCCTGGACGCGCGCTGCCACGACCAGTGCAAGCCCCAGGCCCGCCTGGGCGAGCAGTGGGCGGCGTTGCTGGAACGCTACCTCCCCGCCCGCGCGCGCCCCTACCTGGAGGCGGGCCTGGGCCACTACCTGCTGCTGATGACCGGGGTGCTGCCCTTCCTGGCCCTGCTCGTGGGCCTGCTCTACTACCAGGAGGTGCTGGCCCTGGCCGAGGGCGCCGACGCCTTGCTGCCGACGCTGCGGCAATCCTATCTGCGCGCCTTCGTCGTCCTCCTGCTGGTGTCAGGCATCGTCGCCTGGTGGCTGGTGCTGACCCACAAGAGTCGGCAGGTGGCGCAGGAGGAATCCAACCGCCAGACCCGGCTGCTGATGCTGGAGATCGAATCGCATCGCCGCACCGACAGCCTGCTGCAGCAGGCCAAGCAGGTGGCCGACCAGGCCAACCAGGCGAAGAGCCGCTACATCTCCGCGATCAGCCACGAACTGCGCACCCCGCTCAACAGCATCCTCGGCTACGCCCAGATCCTCGACCAGGACCCGGCCCTGCCCGACCACCGCCGCCAGGCCGTGAGCGTGATCCGCAAGAGCGGCGACCATCTGCTGTCGCTGATCGAGGGCACCCTCGACCTCGCCCGCATCGAGAGCGGCAAGCTGACGCTGGATGTGAAGCCGCTGGACTTTCCCGGCTTCGTCCAGGAGATCGTCGCCATGTTCGAGCAGCAGGCCCGCGACAAGGGGCTGGACTTCCGCTACCAGGCGCTCGGCGAACTGCCCGCCATGGTGCGCGCCGACCCGCGCCGGCTGCGCCAGATCCTGCTCAACATCCTCGGCAACGCGGTCAAGTTCACGAGTCGGGGCGAGGTCCGCCTGCGCCTGCGCTACCAGCGCGAAATGGCGTATTTCGAGATCGAGGACACCGGGCCGGGCATCGCGCCCGAGGAACTGGCGCGGATCTTCGAACCGTTCTCGCGCGGCAGCGCCGCCACGGCCGGCGGCACCGGCCTCGGCCTCACCATCGCCCGGATGCTCACCGACCTGATGGGCGGCGAACTGACGGTGGAAAGCCCGACACCCCCCGCCGGTCGCGGCGGCTGCCTGTTCCGCATCCGTCTCTACCTGCCGCACCTGCACGCCGCCCAGGCCGCCCGCGAGCGGCCCCGGGTACGCCGCGTCGGCTATGTCGGCGTGCGCCGCCGCATCCTCATCGTCGACAATGAGACGACCGACCGGGAACTCCTGGCCAGCGTGCTGGAACCACTCGGCTTCCAGATCGAACAGGCCGCCTCCGGCCCCGCCTGTCTGGAGAAAGTGCCGCGCTTCCGCCCGCACCTGATCTTCATGGATCTGGCCATGCCCGGCATGGATGGCTGGGAGACCCTCCGCCGCCTGCGCGAGGGGAGCAGACGTGGCGAACACGATGCCGCCGAGATCGCCATCATTTCCGCCAACGCCTTCGACAAGGGCGCGGAAAACGACGTCGGCATCGGCGCCGATGAGTTCTTCACCAAACCGGTACGCATGGACGACCTCCTGGACTGGATCGGCCAGCGCCTGAAGCTGGAATGGGTCAACGCCGAAACCGCCGTGGCCCCGCCCCCGCCCGCCGCCGCGCCCATCGCCCTGACCCCGCCGCCGGCGCGCCACCTGCTCGCCCTCGACGAACAGGTCGAACTGGGCTACCCGCGCGGCATCCACGCCCGCCTGGATGAAATCGAGGCACTCCACCCCAGCCACGCCGAGTTCGTCGCCGTCATGCGCCAGCTCGCCCACCGTTTCCAGTTCGAGGCCATGCGCGAAATCGCGCGCAAGCACCTCGAATCGGTCACCTCACCGCCCCGCCATGACCCCGCTTGACCGCCTCAACCAGGACATCGTCCTGATCGTCGACGACATCCCGGAAAACCTCTCGCTCCTCCACGACGCCCTCGACGAAGCCGGCTACACCGTCCTGGTCGCCACCGATGGCGAATCCGCCCTGCTGCGCGCGCGGCAGAGCCGCCCCGACGTCATCCTGCTCGACGCGATGATGCCCGGCATGGACGGCTTCGAGGTCGCGCGCCGGCTCAAGGCCGACCCGGTCTCGCAGCCGATACCCATCGTCTTCATGACCGGTCTCACCGAAACCGAACACGTCGTCGCCGCCTTCGCCGCCGGCGGCGCCGACTACGTCACCAAGCCGATCAAACCGCAGGAAGTGCTGGCCCGCATCGCCGCCCACATGCGCAACGCCCGCCAGATGAAACAGGCGCGCAGCGCCCTCGACGCCTTCGGCCAGGCCACCCTCGTGCTGCGCGGCGAAGACGGCCGCCTGCTCTGGCAGACGCCGCTGGCGCGCCGGCTGCTCAAGGCCTATTTCGCCGGCGAACAGGACACGGCGCCGCCCCGCATGCGGGCGTGGCTGGAGGAAGCCCTGCGCGCCGCCCGCGAAGGCCGCGAGCCGCCGGTCGTGGTGAGCGAACCGTCACGCCGTCTGCTGGCCAGCCTGCACGACCCCGGCCAACCCGGTCACGAAGGCGAATGGCTGCTGGTGCTGCGCGAGGAAAACCACGCCGCCGCCGGCGAAGCCCTGGCCAGCGCCTTCGGCCTGACCGGCCGCGAGGCCGAGGTGCTCTACTGGGTGAGCAAGGGCAAGACCAACAAGGACATCGGCGATATCCTCGGCAGCAGCCCCCGCACCGTGAACAAGCACCTGGAGCACGTCTTCGTGAAACTCGGGGTGGAAACCCGCACGGCGGCCGCGAATCTGGCCATGAAGAAGATGGGGGCCGTCAGAGGCGGCGAATAGCCGATGTTTCCAGCACAAATATTGACCATATAGTCAATTACAGGCTTGTAACGCCACAAGTCCACTATAAGATTGATCATATGATCAATGATGAGACAGGATTTTCCAGACTGCTGAACCAGGTGCTGGCGGGCGCCAGGGCGGCCGGTATCGACCAGCGTGATCTGGCCTTGCGCGCGGGGATCCGCCCGGAAACCCTGTCCCGGCTCAAAAGCAAGGGCCGGGGGGATTTCGAAACCCTGGATCGCATGGCAAACGTGGTCGGCCTGCGACTCGCCCTGGTGCCGGATGACGATCTCACCACCCGCATCGAACGCGGAGACCTGCTGTGAGCGACCGTCATGCCGTGATCTGGACACGCGCCGGCGACGGGCCATTGAAGCTGGGCAGCCTGATCGTGACCGCGCGGGAAAGCCGCTTCAGTTACAGCGACGAAGCCCTGGCGCGGGAGGACGTGCCGGGCGTCTCCCTGCTCTTGCCCAAGTCCGCCACCCCGCCGGTGTTCCAGTCCAAGGCGGGGTTCTTCATGTATCCCCGCCTGATGGCCTTGATTCCGCCGGCGGGCCACAACCTGCAACGTCAGCTCTACCTGCGGCTGCTCCAGCACGCGACGAGAGACATCCCCGCCGGCCAGGATCTGGAATGGGCGCTTTTGCTGCTCGCGGGACACAACGGCATCGGCCATCTGGATGTCTTCGCCGACGACCTCGCGGCCGACCGCTGGTATCGCCAGCCCCTCCCCGCGCCCAGGCAAGCCATCGGGCCGCGCTCGCGTTTATGGGCGCAACTGCGCGAAGGCTTCGTTCACGACCTGGCACCGCTGGATGCGGGGGTGGTGGAACGCCTCATCGGCCCCACGCCCTCCGCCGGCGGGATGACCACCAAGCTCCTCGCCGCCATTCCCGACGCGACGCACTGGGATGGCCGCATCGCGCCGCCCGGCACCGCGCGGGTCGGCGAAACCCCGTTTACCGACGTGATCCTCAAGATCGAGCAACCCCACTATGCCGGCCTCGCGGACCTGGAAGCCCTCTGCCTGCAAGTCCACCAGGCCTGCGGCTTCGAGACGCCACGCTTCTGGCGAAGCCGCCAGGCCGGGATGGCGCTTCTCGCGGTGGAACGCTTCGACCGCGCCGACGGCCAGCCCGTGCCGCTGGAAGGCCTCTATGCGCTGCTCGCCATGGGCCGGCGGGAATTCCTGACCACCGCCGACATCACCCTGAACGACCTGGGCCGCACGATCCCGAAGCTCGCCACCGTCGCCGCGCTGGACGTCAAGGCCACCCAGGAAGCGATCTTCCGCCGCGTCGCGCTGGCCCTGTTCACCGGCAACGGCGACCTGCATCTGGAAAACCTTTCCCTGCTGGGTGGCGCCCGCGAAGCCAGGCTGGCGCCGGTATACGACCCCGCGCCGATGCGCGCCTGGGCCCGGCACGACCCGCGTTTCGCCATCCCCATCGACTTCGACCCCGCCCACGGCGGCGTCGCCGGCAACCTGATCGCCCTGGCACCGGCATTCGGCATGAAAACGGGCAAGGCGAAAGAAATCCTGCGCCGCTTGCTGGAACAGACCCACGACTACCCGGAGCAGGTCATGGCCCTGAACA
>CAZONS010000185.1:0-7140 GCA_964581195.1 uncultured Thiobacillus sp.
AAGGCGCGCGCGACTACCTGGTGCCCTCGCGCGTCCATGACGGCATGTTCTACGCCCTGCCGCAGTCGCCCCAGTTGTTCAAGCAGTTGCTGATGGTGGCCGGCGTCGACCGCTACTTCCAGATCACCAAGTGCTTCCGCGACGAGGACCTGCGCGCCGACCGCCAGCCGGAATTCACCCAGGTCGACCTGGAGACCTCGTTCATGGGCGAGGAAGAGATCATGGGCCTGGTGGAAGGCATGATCCGCGACATGTTCCAGAAGGCGCAGGGTGTCGAGCTGCCGGCCGCCTTCCCGCGCATGACCTACGCCGAGGCGATGGCCCGCTACGGCTCCGACAAGCCGGACATGCGCGTCACCCTGGAAATCACCGAACTCACCGACGTGATGAAGGACGTCGACTTCAAGGTCTTCTCCGGCCCCGCCAACGATGCCAAGGGCCGCGTCGCCGCCCTGCGCGTGCCGAAGGGCGGCGAGATGTCGCGCGGCGAAATCGACGGCCTCACCGAGTTCGCCAAGATCTATGGCGCCCGTGGCCTGGCCTGGATCAAGGTCAACGAAGCCGCAAAGGGCCGCGACGGTCTGCAATCGCCCATCGTCAAGAACATCCACGATGCCGCGCTGGGCGAGATCCTCGCGCGCACCGGCGCCCAGGATGGCGACATCCTGTTCTTCGGCGCCGACCGCGCCAAGGTGGTCAACGACACCCTCGGCGCCCTGCGCGCCAAGATCGGCCACGAGAAGGGCCATGTCGACGGCCGCGCCTGGGCGCCGCTGTGGGTGGTGGACTTCCCGATGTTCGAGTTCAACGACGACGAGAACCGCTGGGACGCGCTGCATCACCCCTTCACCAGCCCCAAGGATGGCCACGAGGAATTCCTGGCGACCGATCCCGGCCGTGCGCTGTCCAAGGCCTACGACATGGTGCTGAACGGCTGGGAAGTCGGCGGCGGCTCGGTGCGTATCCACAAGGAAGCGGTGCAGGAGAAGGTGTTCGCCGCCTTGAACATCGGCGAGGAAGAGCGCCGCGAGAAGTTCGGCTTCCTGCTCGACGCCCTCCAGTACGGCGCGCCGCCGCACGGCGGCCTCGCCTTCGGCCTCGACCGCCTGGTCACCCTGATGACCGGCGCCGAATCGATCCGCGACGTGATCGCCTTCCCGAAGACCCAGCGCGCCTCCTGCCTGATGACCTCCGCGCCCAACGCGGTGGACGAGAAGCAGTTGCGCGAACTGCATATCCGCCTGCGCAACAAGGTGGTCGAGCCGAGCTGAACGGCGGGGCCCGCGCCGGCTCCGACAGCCGCCGGCCCCCGCCGGCGCGCTACGCCATCTCCCCCGCATCGGCCCGGGCCAGCGCCTGCTCCAGGTCGGCCTGCAGGTCCTCCACCTCCTCCAGCCCCACCGACAAGCGCACCAGGCCGGGGCGGATGCCATGCGCGGCCTGCTCTTCCGGCGTATAGGTCGAATGGGTCATGGAGGCGGGATGCTGGACCAGCGTCTCCGCGTCGCCGAGACTGACGGCGCGGGTGCACAAATTGAGCGCGTCCATGAAGGCGCGTCCGGCCGCGAAGCCGCCTTTCAATTCCAGCGCGATCATGCCGCCGGGCAAGCGCATCTGGCGGCGCGCCAATTCATGTTGCGGAAACTCGGGCAGCCCGGGGTAGGCCACGCTGGCGACGGCGGGATGCGCGGCCAGATAGCGGGCGAGGCTGGCGGCGCTGGCGCAATGGCGGTCCATGCGCAGGGCGAGGGTCTTGAGACCGCGCAACACCAGGAAGGCGTCGAACGGCGACATCACCGCGCCGGTCATTTCCTTGATGCCGAAGAAGCGCATGCGCTGAATGTCCTCCTCCGGACCGACCACCGCGCCGGCCAGGAGGTCGCCGTGGCCGCCCAGGTATTTGGTGGCGGAATGCACGACATAGCGCGCGCCCAGTTCCAGCGGCCGCTGCAGGTAGGGCGTGCAATAGGTGTTGTCCACCATCAACGGCACGCTGTGGGCGCGGCCGATGTCCGCGATGGCGGCGATATCGACCAGGCGCATGTTGGGGTTGGTCGGCGACTCGCAGAAAAGCAGGCGGGTACGCGGCGTGATGGCGGCGGCCACCGTCTCCGGGCGCGTCATGTCGACCATGGTCACCTTCACGCCGAGGCGGCTGAGACCGTGATGGAAGAAACCGAAGGTGCAGCCATAGAGCGTCTGGTCGGCGACGATTTCATCGCCGGCCTGGACCAGGCTGTAGATGGCGGTGGTGATGGCCCCCATGCCGGAGGCGGCGCACAGCGCCGACTCGCCGCCCTCGAGGTCCGCCAGCCGGGCTTCCAGCAGCGCCACGGTAGGGTTGCCGACACGGGAATAGATGTATCCGTCCTGTTCCCCGGCGAAGCGCTGCCGCCCCTGCTCGGTATTTTCGAAGGCGAAAGTGGAAGTCAGGTAGATCGGCGGCACCAGCGCGCCCTGGTGCTGGGCGGGGTCGTGGTCGAGATGGATGGCGCGGGTGGCGAAGCCGAGTGGGCGGGAGGAGTCGGTGGGTTTCATGGCTGCGTCTTCTGGTTGGTTACATGCCGCCTTTGCACGTCCCGAGGCGGATACGGGAAGGTCGGGGAAAGATCGGCCCGTGGCGCGGGCGAGACGCCGCGCCACAAGGTCACCCCTTCCCCTGAGGCAACGGCGCCAGCAGGGCGCGGATATCGGCCTCGCCGAACTTGCTGAGGGCGGCGCCGTCCTCGGAGAGCACCCCGGCGGCCAGTTCCGCCTTCCTTTCCTGGAGGGCGAGTATCTTCTCCTCGATGCTGCCGGCCACCACCAGCTTGTAGACGAACACCTTCTTCGTCTGGCCGATGCGGTGGGCGCGGTCGGTGGCCTGGTTTTCCACCGCCGGGTTCCACCAGGGATCGTAGTGGATCACGGTATCGGCCGCCGTCAGGTTGAGGCCGACGCCGCCGGCCTTGAGGCTGATCAGGAAGATCGGCACCGCCTCGTCCTGGAAGCGGCGGATCACCTCTTCGCGGTTCTGGGTGTCGCCGGTGAGCAGGACGTAGTCGAGCTTGCGCGCCCGCAGTTCCTGTTCGATCAGCGCGAGCATGCTGGTGAACTGCGAGAACACCAGGACGCGGCGCCCCTCGTCCACCAGTTCCGGCAACATGTCCATGAGCTGGTCGAGCTTGGCCCGCTCCTTCACCCTTTTCGCGCCTTCCAGCTTGACCAGGCGCGGGTCGCAGCAGACCTGGCGCAGCTTGAGCAGGGCATCGAGGATGACGATGTGGCTGCGCGCGAAGCCCTTGTCGGCGATGGCCTCACGCACTTTCGCGTCCATCGCGCTGCGCACGGTCTCATACAGGTCGCGTTGGCCGCCTTCCAGTTCCACCGTGCGCACGATCTGGGTCTTGGCCGGCAGCTCGCGGGCCACGTCTTCCTTGCGCCGGCGCAGGATGAAGGGCCGCACCCGCGCCGCGAGGAGGTTGCGGCGCAGTTCGTTGCCATGCTTCTCGATGGGTGTGCGCCAGGTCCGGGTGAAGCCCCGGGCCTCGCCGAGGAAGCCCGGCAGCAGAAAATCGAACTGTGTCCAGAGCTCACCGAGATGATTCTCCAGCGGCGTGCCGGTCAGGCAGAGGCGATGCCGCGCGTTGAGGTTGCGCACCGCCTGCGCCGACCGGCTGGCGGCGTTCTTGACGGTCTGGGCCTCGTCGAGGATGAGCATGTGGTACTTCTCGGCGGCCAGCACCTTCTCGTCGCGCCAGAGCAGCGGGTAGGTGGTCAACACCACGTCATGTTCGGGAATGTCCGCATAGCGTTCGGCGCGCTCCTTGCCATGCAGCGAGAGCACCCTGAGATCGGGAGCGAAGCGCTCCGCCTCGCGTTTCCAGTTGAAGATCAGCGAAGTGGGCAGCACCACCAGGCAGGGCCGGTCGAGGCGCCCGGCCTCCTTTTCCAGCAGCAGGTGCGCCAGGGTCTGCGCGGTCTTGCCCAGGCCCATGTCGTCGGCCAGGATGCCGGCGAGGCCGTGCTCGCGCAGATATTGCAACCAGGCCAGGCCTTCGAGCTGGTAGGGCCGCAGGGTCAGGGCGAGGCCGCGCGGCGCGGCGGCCGGCTGGATGCCGGTGCCATGTTGCAGTTCGCGCGCCAGTTTCGCCACGGCCTCGACGCCGGCGAAACGCCACTGCCGCATCTGCGCCAATTGCGCCAGGCGCGGCGCATCCAGGCGCGACAGGCGCAACGGCCCCTGCCCGGGCGGCCCGTCGAACAGATCGATCAGGGTCAGCGCCAGCGGCTTGATGCGGCCGGCCGCCACGCGCAGACGCACGCCGTGCGGCGCGGTCAGGATGACCGGCGCCTGATCCGGGAGTTTGTTCAGGTGCGCGGCGTCGAGCCAGCGCGGATCATCGCGGAACAGGGCATAAAGCAAGGGAGCCAGCGGCAGACGGTGGCCGTCGACCACGATGCCCATGTCCAGGTTGAACCAGCCCCCCGCGTCCTCGACGATGTCGGCTTCCCAGTCATCGACATCCACCACCAGATGGCGAAAGTCGGCGGCCATCTCCACCCACCAGCCGGCCTCGCGCAGGGCGGGCAGATGTTCGCTCATGAACTGTGGCCAGCTCGCCGGGCTCTCCAGGCCCCACAAGTGGGGCGGGCGTGGCCGCACGGCGAACAGGGTGTGCGGCGGCAGCGGTTCCGCGCCGGCGTCCTCCAGGGCGCGCAGCAGGGCCGATTCGACGCCCGGCCGCCTGAGCACCCGGACGGTTTCGCCGTTGCCGGTGGTGAACAGGTCGCCGTCACTGCCGGCATCGACCAGGGCTTCGTCATAGCGGAACAGGGGGTGCAGGTAATCGAAGCGGCGCTCCATGTGCGTGTAACGGCGGAACCGGCCGACGTCGTAGACGTCCAGGGTGCCGATCTTCAGCACGGCCTCCGGCGCCACATCGATCACCCGCGCGGCCTCGCCCGACTCGCCGGGCGCGGCGGCGACCAGGGCGACCGGCGTGGGCGGCGCCGCCCGCGACTTCGCCTGCGACCGGTTCGACACGCGGGTGACGCGGGGCGGTGGGCTGGTCGGCGTCGTCAGGCGCTTGTCCTTGAGCAGGGCGAGCATCACGGCGGCGGCGTGTTCGCACATCCAGCCATTGCCGCAGGTGCAGCCGGAAATCGCGCGCGCCTTGCCGTTCTTGGCCAGATCCAGACTGATGACGACGCGAAACGGCTGCCGCTCTCGCCCCTTGACGTAGGCGGCGACCCGGGGCGGTTGCACCTCGATCTGGCTCACCGCATCCAGCAGCGCCCGCGCAAGGCTCACCTTGTCGGCGCCATACCAGCGCTTGACATCAGTCTCGGAGTACTCGGGAAGTCGTGACATTCAGGTGGAGCAAGACGGGAAACGGCGTTTCCCGCGCCGCGCGCGGGAAACGATGAGGGCGCGCGGCGCGCGCCTGGGGCCGGCGATTATCGTGTGTTATCGGCCGCCGGCGCGACGAATCGGGGTGGCTCGGGCGGCGTATAGCCCGGCGCCGAATAGTTGGGTTGCGGCACGAAGAACCACGGCACATACCCCCACGGGGTCTGCACATATCCCGGGGGGGGCGGCACAGGCGCGGGCGCGGCCATCGGCGCGGGAGGCGCCACCGCCGGAGCGGGCATGGGGCTCTTCATCGCCGGCACCAGCAGGGGGACGGGGGGCGGCGTATAGGGTTTCGGCGGCGGCACTGCCATTTTTTCCTTGAGCGAGCGCTTGATGTCCGCTTCCAGCTGCTTCAGGAAATTGTCCAGATAGTAGTTGCTCTCCTTCTTCAGGCGCTGCTGCAGCACTTCCAGCTTGAACGCCAGATCCGGCGGCAGGGTCACCTCCTCGTCGTTGAAGGCGGCGAGTACCGAATCGCGCATGTACTCGATCAGCAGGCTGGTTTCCTCCTCGCTCAACGCGTTCTTGAAGGTACGGCCGAGGTCGGACAGCGACGGCGAGGGCGCGTCCGGCTTCTGTTCGGCGGCCGCGACCGGCCAGGCCAGGGCCGCCAGCAGGGGGAAAACGTGGATGATGGGCAATTTCATGATGGCTTACTCGTAACGCAAGGCTTCGATCGGCGCGAGACGGGATGCCTTGCGCGCCGGGTACCAGCCGAAGAATACCCCGATGGCACTGGCCGAGGCCACGGCCAGGAGAATGGCCTGGCCGCGCAGCACCACTTCCCAGCCGGCGAGTTGCGCCAGAGCGAGGCTTCCGCCCACACCCAGGGCAATCCCCACCAGGCTTCCCAGGAGAGACAGGATGGCCGCTTCGGCGAGGAACTGGGTCAGGATGTCGCGCGGACGGGCGCCGACCGCGAGGCGGATGCCGATCTCGCGGATACGTTCGGTCACCGATACCAGCATGATGTTCATGATGCCGATGCCACCCACCAGCAAGGACACCGAGGCGACGGCGGCAAGCAGTCCGGAAAGCACGGAGGACGCGGCCTGCTCCGCCTCCACCACCTCGGAGAGGTTGCGGATGTTGAAGTCGTTGTCCTGATCCGCCTGCAGGCGATGCCGCTGCCGCAACAGGGCTTCCACCCGCGTTTCGGCCAGCTTCATGTCGGCGCCATCCCGCATCTTCACGTAGATGTGGCCCACCGTTCGGCCGCGCCCCTGCGTCTGTCCGAGGATGCGGCCACGCGCGGTGGAAATCGGAATCAGGATGACATCGTCCTGATCCTGGCCGTTGGCATTCTGCCCCTTGGCGTCGAGCAGGCCGATGATGGTGAAGGGCACGTATTTGACCCGGATCGTCTCTCCGGTCGGATCGGTGCCGCCGAACAGCATCTGCGCCACGGTCTGGCCCACCAGGGCGACCTTGGCCGAGGCGCGCACATCGTTCTCGTCCAGCGCGCGGCCGCGCAATATCCGCCATTCCCGCGCGGTCAGATATTCCGGGCCGATGCCGTAGATCAGGGTGGACCAGTTCAGGTTGCCATTCACCACCTGGCCGGTGCCACGCAAGCCCGCCGCCGCCGCCAGCACCCGCGCCACCTCGTCCTGGATGGCGCGGGCGTCGCCTTCGGTCAGCGTGTTGCGGCTGCCGGCGCCCAGGCGCACACCGCTGCTGGTGACGGCGCCGGGGAAGATCACCAGCATGTTGGTGCCCAGGCTTTTCAGCTTCTCCGCCACCTG
>CAZONS010000186.1:0-7094 GCA_964581195.1 uncultured Thiobacillus sp.
TAAAGATGGTGGTCCTGATAGTGAAGCTAAACCAAACCAATCAGTATATTCTACGGACATTGCGCGAAGCCCAGTCGGCCTCGCGCAGTTCATCCAGCATGGCGCCGCGCACGCGCTGCGTGGCGTAGGTTTCGAACAGCGCGCCCTGCTCGCTGTCATAGCGATTGATCGCATCCATCAACCCCATCAAACCCGCCTGGATCAGGTCGTCCACCTCCACGCTGGCCGGCAGCCGGGTCATCATGTGATAGGCGATGCGCTTGACCATGGGCAGGAATTCCTGGGCCAGGGCATTCTTGTCCTGATTGTCCGTGCCGACGTACATCACGTGCCCTTGTTCAACGCCCCGGGCCGACCCGGGTTTTTCCTGGCCCCCTCGGGAAACGACGCGGCCCTCGGCACCACGCGGGAAGCGGCGCGTTTCATGTCCGCCTCGGCGGTCATCCGGCAATACAGCCACATGCGCTGCCAGTACTGCTCGAAATCCAGGGTATCGCCCGGCGGCATGAACGCGAGTCGTTCCGCCATGACGCTCATGTCCGGACATCTGGCCGCGCTCCCCGCGGCCGCATGCGTCTGCCCGATGACGTCGGCATCGGCGAGGATGGGATGCAGTCCCTCACGACGGCGCGGCAGGGTGCCGAGCCACTCGCACTGGATCCCCAGGAAGCGCTGCGCGGTTTCCCGCAGGGTGGTGAACAAGGCTTCGCCGGCCGCCGCTTCCGCGCCTTCCACCACCACCAGCCAGAGGCTGCCCGGCCACACGGTGTGCGCGCTCTTCATCACCGTGTAGGCCTCGGCCAGACGGCTCCTGGCCCCGGGCAGCACCAGCACGCGCAGATCCGCGGTGGCCGAGAGGCCTTGTCCGGAGCCCGGGGGGCTGTTGAGCAGCAGCCATTGCGGCGCCTCGGCATGCGCGCGCCAGTCATCCGCCAGCAGCAGGACATCGCGCTCTTCCATCCGCGCCAGCGCGGCGATGCCGTCGTGGGCGGCGAGCAGATCGAGCCCCTGGCCGGCCGGATGGATGGCCTGCGCCAACTGGCCGGCACGGGCCACGTCACGCAGGGTGCGGCGGGTGAGCACGCCGAGCAGGGAGGCGACGTTGTGCGGCGCCGCCGCCTCGTCCAGGATCAGCGCCTGCGCGCCCCGACGACCGAGCGCGAGGCCCAGCCCGGCGGTGAAACGGGCATTGCCGCGCGCATCCGGGCCGAGGACGCCCACGGCGCGAAAAGCCGACTCCGTCGCGAACAGGCGGCGCAGGCCGGTGGCCTGGTCGAGAGGATCAGCCAGCCGCACCCCGGACTCCCAACACGTCGGCGGTTTCGATGGCGTGCGCGGCTTCCCGCGCCGCCGCCATCAGGATGGGATAGTCGCCCTCTTCCTGCGTGAATGGCGATTCCGACTGGTTCACCCGGAAAGCGCGGTCGGCCAGATAGCCGGGATTGGCCTGGTGCAGATCCTCCGGCACCCGCTGGCCATTGGTGATGTAGTGCAGCGGCAATTCGTGGCGGATCGCCACGTCCAGCACCGGGCCGTAGGTGAGCGCCTCGTCGATCTTGGTCAGGATGCAGCCGATCAGACCGGGACCGCTGTAGGCGCGCGCCACTTCCTCCAGGGTCACGCCCTGGCTGGGGGCGCCGAGCAGCAGCAGGCGCTTGACGGTGCGCTCCTCGCCGCTGAGCAGGGCGACCTGTTCCGCCACACGCTTGTCACGCTGGCTCATGCCGACGGTATCGATGAGCACCAGATGGCGGCTGGACAGGTCGGCCAGGGTCAGTTCCAGATCGCTTTCATCGCGCACGGCGAACACCGGGGTGCCAAGAATGCGGCCATAGATGCGCAGTTGATCCTGAGCGCCGATCCGGTAGGTATCGGTGGTGACCAGGGCGACCTTGGGGGCGCCATGGCGCAGCACCGCGCGCGCGGCGAGCTTGGCCACGGTGGTGGTCTTGCCGACGCCGGTCGGCCCCACCAGGGCGTAGACGCCACCCTTCTCGACGATGTCCTGATCCGGCCCCGCCACGCGCAGGTTGTGGCCGATGGCGGACTTCACCCACTTGAGGGCGCGGGTCAGATCGGCTTCATCGCGCGGCAGGCTGTCCAGCAACTGACGCGCGAAGGCGCTGGAGAAGCCGGCGGCGAGCAATCGCTTCATGGTCTCCGCCCGCAACGGATCGCGCCGGGTCATGTCGTTCCAGGCAAACCCCGCCAGCTGCCCTTCCACCAGGCCGCGCAGCATGCGGATCTCCCGCGCCAGTTCCTGCACCTCGGGCTGCGGCGGCGGCTCTTCCGTCGGCGGCTCGGGGTACGCGGCGCGTGGCGGCGGCGACGCGCTCTGCGTCGGGGTGGCCGCCGGCGCGGCGGCACGCTTCACGGCCTGCGCCTGCCGCGCCGGCGAGGGACGGATCAGGGAAGCGTCGCGCTGCGCCAGATAATCGGCGAAGGCGGTGAGCTGCGGCGCCGCGTCTTCCAGCGACATCTGCCGAGGCGGCGGCGGTGGCTCGACGACCGGCTGCGGCGCCGGACGCGGACGGTTGGTCAGCACCGGCCCGGCCGGCTCCGCCTGCGCGGTCAGGCTGGCCATGTCGAGGTCGGCCACGGCGATGATCTCGACCCCACCCGCCACCTGCCGGTTGGACAGGATGATGGCATTGGCGCCCAGCGCGTCGCGGACCTGGCGCAGGGCATCACGAGTGGTGGTGGCGTGGAACTTCTTGATCATGGATTACCGCCGATCAGGCTGGTGATGCGGATACTCTTGCCATCCGGCACCTCGGCGTGGGAGAGCACCTTGAGGCTGGGCGCGGAGCGGCGCAGGAAACGCGCGAGGATGGCGCGAATGGCTGGCGGCGACAGCAACACGGCGGGCATGCCCGCGTTTTCCTGGCGATCCACGGCCTCTACCGTTTCCCGCACCAGGCGCTCAGCCAGACCGGGCTCCAACCCGGCCCCCGCGTCTCCCCGCGTGGCCAACGCCTGCATCAGGATGTGCTCCAGGTTGGGCTCAAGGGCCATTACCGGCAATTCCTGTGCTCCTCCAAAGGTCTCGTGGATGATAGCACGGCCCAGTCCGACCCTTACCGCCGCGGTCAATTCGTCCGCGTCCTGGGTGCGGCCGGCATTTTCCGCCAGGGTCTCCAGGATGCTGCGCATGTCGCGGATGTGGACCTGCTCCTCCAACAGGTTCTGCAGGACTTTCTGGATGCCGGTAACCGCCAGCATCTTGGGCGTCAGTTCTTCCACCAGCTTCGGGTATTGCTTGGCGACGTGATCCAGCAACTGCTGCGTTTCCTCGCGGCCGAGCAACTCAGGCGCGTGCTCGTTGATCACCTTGGTGAGGTGGGTGGCGATCACCGTGCCGGTATCCACCACGGTGTAGCCATAGGTCTGCGCCTGGTCGCGCATGTTGGCTTCGATCCACACCGCCGGCAGGCCGTAGGCGGGATCGGTGGCGGCCTGTCCCTGCACCGCGCCGAGGACGCGACCGGGGTTGATGGCAAGGAACTTTCCGGCGATGGCCTCGCCCTCCGCGACGCTCACCCCCTTGAGCGTGACCCGGTAGCTGTTCGGCTTGAGCTGCAGGTTGTCGCGGATGTGCACGGCGGGGACCAGGAAGCCCAGGTCCTGCGCGATCTTCTTGCGGATGCCACGGATGCGCCGCAGCAGATCGCCGTCCTGATGCCGGTCGACCAGGGGCACCAGACGGTAGCCCACTTCCAGGCCGAGGCGGTCCACCGCCGCGACGTCATGCCAGCCCACCTCCACCGGCTCTTCCACCGGCGCCGGCGTCGCCTCGGCCACCGCCTCGGCCGCCGCCTTGGCGCGGGCCGTGTTCAACAGGGTGAAACCGACCGCCGCCAGGATGCCGCCGATGAGCAGGAAGGCGGTGTGCGGCATGCCGGGAATCAGGCCCATCAGGGTGAGGATGCCGGCGGTGAGGAAGATGGCCTGCGGCCGGCCGAACATCTGGCCGACGATCTGCTGGTTGAGGTCTTCCTCGCTGGACACGCGGGATACCACGATACCGGCCGCGGTCGAGATCACCAGGGCGGGAATCTGCGCCACCAGACCGTCGCCGATGGTGAGCAGGGTGTAGGTCTCGGCGGCCTGGGCGAAGCCCAGGTCATGCTGCGCGACGCCGACGATGAGGCCGCCGATGACGTTGATCAGCATGATCATGATGCCGGCCACGGCATCGCCGCGCACGAACTTGGAGGCACCGTCCATGGAACCGTAGAAGTCGGCTTCCTGGGCGATCTCGGCGCGGCGGCGACGCGCGTCGTCCTCGCCGATGAGGCCGGCGTTGAGGTCGGCGTCGATCGCCATCTGCTTGCCGGGCATGGCATCCAGGGTGAAGCGCGCGCTCACTTCCGCGATGCGGCCGGCGCCCTTGGTGATGACCATGAAGTTGATCAGCACCAGGATGATGAACACGATCAGGCCCACCGCGTAATTGCCGCCGACCAGGAAATGTCCGAATGCCTCGATCACCTTGCCGGCCGCGTCGCCGCCGGTGTGGCCTTCCAGCAGGACGATGCGGGTGGAGGCGACATTGAGCGACAGGCGCAGCAGCGTGGTCAGCAGCAGCACCGTGGGAAACACCGAGAATTCCAGCGGCTTCAGGGTATAGAGGCTGATCAGCAGCACGATCATCGCCAGCGCGATGTTGAAGGTGAACAGCATGTCCAGCACGAAGGGCGGCAACGGCAGCACCATCATCGCCAGGATCATGATCACCAGAACGGGGGCGCCGAGCTTCTGCCAGTTCACGCCGCTCTTGGAAGCGATTTCGGCCATCAGACGGTTTCAGCCCGGTTCGCGGGATCCAGCGCCACCGGCACCTGCCAGTCCGCCGGCGGTGTCGGCCGCATCTGCCGCTGCAACTGGTAGACATAGGCGAGCACCTGCGCCACCGCCGTGAACAGGGTGGCGGGAATGGCGTCGCCCACTTCCACGTGACGGTGCAGCGCGCGCGCCAGCGGCGGCGCCTCGACGATGGGCACGCGATTCTCGCGCGCCAGCTCCTTGATCCGTTCCGCCACCAGCTGCGAGCCCTTGGCCACCACCAGGGGAGCGGCCATCGCGTTCTCCTCGTACTTCAGCGCCACCGCGAAGTGCATCGGGTTGGTCACCACCACATCCGCCTTCGGCACCGCCTGCATCATGCGGCGGCGCGCCGCCTCCCGCTGCAGGGAGCGGATGCGCGCCTTGATCTGCGGATCGCCCTCGGTCTCCTTGGATTCCTGGCGCACCTCTTCCTTGGTCATGCGCAGGCCATGGTGGTAATTCCAGATCTGGAACGGCACGTCGATCGCGACGATGAAGGCGAAAGCCGCCGCCGCCGCCAGGAAGGTGAACAGGATGATCTGGGCGAAGTGCGCGGAGGCGGCCTCCAACGGCTCGGCCGACAGGGTCAGGATGCCCTCGCGCTGGTGCCAGATCATCCAGCCCGCGACGCCGGCGATGAGCCCGCCCTTGAGCAGCGCCTTGACCAGCTCCACCAGCGATTGCTTGGAGAACATGCGGGCGATGCCGGGGAACGGGTTGAGCTTGGAGAAATCGGCCTCCAACGCCTTCGGCGAGAACACCCAGCCGGAAATCATCACGTTGGCCAGCACCGCCGCGACCACCACCCCCAGAGCCAGCGGCAGATACAGCATCAGACCGTCGAGGCTGGCCTGCATCAGGTTGCGCCCCATCATGTCGACGCTGGCGACATCCGCCTGACCGAAGCGCATGCCGTCCTGCATCATCCGGTACAGGCCCTGGAACATGAAAACGCCGAAAAAGCCGATCACCCCCGTGCTCATCAGCAACACGGCGAGCGAGGCGAGCTCGCGCGAGCGGGGGACATTGCCCTTTTCTCGCGCCTGTTCGAGCTTTCGCCCTGATGCCGCTTCGGTCTTTTCGAGATCGCTGTCTTCCGCCATCCGCGGGTCTGGCTCAAGGTTTGATAATCCGCGAGTCTAGCAGCCTGTCGGACTTTGGTCGTCGGTAGCGGAAAGCCGCCCCGGCGGCCGATTTGCAGCCGACGATTCCGGCGCGGGCCGGCCGGCGATGCGACGGTGTGCGCCATGGCGCGCTAGACTTCGCGACAAGTCAATCGCCTCCCCGATGCCATGAACCGCATGCCGACCCTCCTGCTCCTAGTCTGCGCCTCGCTTCTGGCGGGCATGATGACCGACGCCCGTGCGGAACTCCACCGCGCCACCCGCCTGGGCAATCCCGCGACGCGCTTCGCGCCGCCGCTGAAGACCCCGGACGACCTGCGCCGGACGCTGTTGAGCGAGACGCTGCGAGAGGACGTGCTGAAAGTGCTGCGGCTGAGTGAATTCAACGGTGATTTCGAGGATTTCCGGCACGCCGCCGCCAACGCCCCCATCCGCGAGATCAGCATTCCGGTCGGAAGCGTGCTGCCCGCGATGTCGACCCGCAGGAACGGCGAGCCGCGCCTGCTGCGCAACGTGCTGTGGGCGGGAAAGAAACCCATCGACGCCTATGCGTTTTCCTTCATCTCGGGCGAGCGCCGCTATCGCATCGTCACCCCCAAGGCCTGCGGCAACTTCTGGGCGGAGGAACAATTGCCACGTCCCGTCCATGCGCTGTCCCTGGCCTGTGAAGCGCCCGCCGAATCGGGGCAGCCCAACCTGATCACGGTCTGCAACACCCTCGCCAACACCGGCGACCTGGCCGAGCCGCTGGCCATGCTGTCCCTGCCCATGCCCGCCGGCGCCAAGGTGCGCTGCGTCTCCGGCGGCGCCAATGTCAGCGACAGCACGCAGCTGACCTGGACCTACGCGGATTTCGCCCCGGGCGAGCAACGCACGGTCTGCGCGACCTTCGTCCCCGAACGCACCGGCGAGGTCGTCTTCAACAGCGCGGCCACCGGCGCCCGCGCCGCCAGCGTCGGCAGCCAATGCACCACCCGCGTCACCGACACGGCCGCCGCGCTGCTCGAAATCGGCGACCAGGCCGACCCGGTGAAAGTCGGCGGCGACGTGGTCTACCTGATCAGGATTCACAACCAGAACGCACAGGTGCTGACCCAGGCCAGGATCGTCGCGCGCCTGGGCGCGGGCCAGCGCTTCGTCGAA
>CAZONS010000187.1:0-7068 GCA_964581195.1 uncultured Thiobacillus sp.
CCACCTGGATCGTTTCGAGTGCATCCACCAGGGCTTCGGCCTCGATCGTTCCCGCACGGCGCAGCGCCTCGGCAAAGGCATGCACGCACAGATAGGCACCCTCGCCAAAATTGGTCAGGACACCATTGCCGTCGGGCCAGATGCCCTCGACGCCGGGCTGGCGGGCGAGGCGATCGAGGTAGCGGCGATTCTCGGGCGTGTCCACCGACATGAAATAGGTGTTGCTGGAATAGAAGCCCTCGCGCACCTCGGGTCGCATGTGGCCCACCATGGCTTCGTCGTAATGCCCCATCACCACCGCCATGCGATTTTTCAGACCCAGTTCGGTGAAGCGATCGAGCAGGGCGATCTGGTCGATTCCCGCGAAATAAGGGACGAAGACGTCGGCTCCGGAATGGCCGACCCGCGCCAGCAAGGCGTCGATTTCCCCGGCGCCGATGCCGATGGGCAGGTACTCCTCGCCCAGCACGTCGCCACCGATGCCACGCAGGGCGCGCTTGGCGGCGTCGATGGAGCCGCGCGGCCACTCGTAGTTGTTGCCGGCGAAGTACATCTTGGGGCCGTACCGCTCCGCCATGAACGGGATCATCCGCTCGATCTGCTGGTTGGGCAGCGCGGCGAAATGAAAGAAGTAGCGGCTGGTGATGCTGCCCTCGTAGAAGGAGAAATTGAGGTAGGGCACGCGGCGCGGTTTCGCGACCGTCTCGGCGACGGCGATGCGCGAATTGGAGAGCAGGTTGCCGATGATGGCGACGCAACCATGTTCGTCGACCAGGCGCAAGGCGGCCGGCACCGCTGTCACCGGCAGGCTGCCGTCGTCCTCGACGATCAGTTCGAGCGTGCGGCCGAGCAGTCCACCCGCCTCGTTGACCTCCGCGCAAGCGATGCGGGCCGCCCAGACGATCTCGGGGCCATAGAGACCAACCAGACCGGTCAGCGGCGGCATCAGCCCCAATCGGATGCGGGTCGCGGCGGAAATTTCAACACCTCATCGGAAATGTCTCGCCGGCGACTCTATACCAAAAGACATGGATTCGGCATGTGCCAAACGACCCGTTTTACCCGGTGAACACGAGAACAAACCGCGTGTAATGTGGCCCACTTTTCGACAAGGCCGATTAAGCTGTGCGGAATCACGAGGAACGAAAAGCGATGAACGAAACAAGGAAGCGGAAGGCATGCGCCACAGGGTACTACGGCTGGTCAAGCCGCGCGGCAACAGGCTGCTGTCCGGCCCCATGCGCATGCCGGAGCGGGGCCCATCCCGCTCCCATGAACCACAGGTCAACTCTGCCACATGAAGAATTGATCTTCACCTGGCGCGATCGATAGGCCCCCACGATGTACCTCGGTATCGACTTCGGCACCTCCGGCGCCCGCGCCTGCGTCATGGCCCCCGGCGGCCAGATCGAGGACATGGCGCGGCTCGATTTCGGCAAACTCACTCCGGACGAGGCCGCCGCGTCCTGGAGCGAGGCGCTGTTCAACCTGATCGCGCAGGTGCCGATCAGTCTGCGCCGACGCCTCCAGGCGCTGGCGGTGGATGGCACCTCGGCCACCGTGTTGGCCTGCGACGAGGCGCTCAACACCGTTTATCCGCCGCTGCTCTACAACGATGCCCGCGCCGTCGACGAGGTCGAGGCCATCCGCCGCGCCGCCGGCAGCGGAGATCACCCCGCCGCGACGGCGACTTCTGGCCTGGCCAAGGTGCTCTGGCTGAAGCGCCGGCTCGGCCCGGAACGCGCCCGCCTCTACCTGAACCAGGCCGACTGGCTCTCCGCCCTGCTCTCCGGCCGCGCCGCCAGCGACTATCACAACGCCCTGAAGCTGGGGGTGGATCTGGACACTGGCGAGTGGCCGGAATGGGTGGCCTGGCTGGCCGACCGCGACTATCTGCCGACGCCGGTGCGGCCCGGCACGGCGCTGGCCCTGGTGGAACGTCCGCGCGCCAGTTCGCTCGGCATCCATCCCGACTGCCTGGTGCGCGCCGGCACCACCGACAGCATCGCCGCCTTTCTCGCCGCCGGCATCAAACAGCCGGGTGAGGCCGTCACCTCGCTGGGTACCACGCTGGTCTTGAAACTGCTCTCGGAAACCCGTGTGGATGCGGGCGAGTTCGGCATCTACTCGCACTGGTTCGGCCGCTGCTGGCTGGCCGGCGGCGCCTCCAACGCCGGCGGCGGCGTGCTGCGGCAGCATTTCACCGACGCTGAACTCGTCGGCCTGTCCGCGCGCATCGAGCCCTCGCGCCCGAGCGGGCTCGATTACTATCCACTGCCGAGCAAGGGCGAACGTTTTCCCGTCAACGATCCCGAGTTGCCGCCGCGCCTGGAACCGAGGCCACCGACCCGCATCGAATTTCTCCAAGGGCTGCTGGAAGGCCTGGCCAATATCGAGGCGCGCGGTTATCGCAAGCTCGCGGAACTCGGGGCGACGCCGTTGCGCGCCGTGGTCAGCGCCGGTGGCGGCGCCCGCAACGACACCTGGACGCGGATCCGCGCCCAGCGGCTGCAAGTCCCCGTCAGCCTCGCGGCCGAGCAGGAAGCCTGCTACGGCGCGGCGCGACTGGCCTGTTATGGAACCGATCTTTTCCCTGGAGAGGGTGATGACTGATGGCCTGTCCTGCACCTGCAGGATGTCCCTGCTCTGGCGCCCAGCCAGTTACGACGAACACACCCGCCAGGGCCTGATGCACGAGGCGGCCCTGCTGCTGAACGCGCTCAACCAGATGGAAGGGGCGCACGACCTGGAGGCTGGCGGCCCGGAGAATCGCCGCCTGGAACGCGTCGAAGCCAAGCTGGACCTCGCCCTGCACCTGCTCGCCCGCGCCCTCGAACCCGGCCAGCCGCCGGCGGCCCGCACGGTACTCCTGACACCGCAATGGGTGGAATGGGAGGACGCATTGGGACCGGATGCCGGCACCCGCGTCATCCTGGAACTGCGCCCTTCCGAACACCTGCCGCTCACCCTGAGACTACCCGGGATGGCGGTCGCGGCGCCGGCCGGCTGGGCGCGCGTTGGCCTGGAAAACCTGAGCGAGATGCTCGACGACAGCCTGCATCAGTTCGTCTTCAGGCGCCATCGCCAGGCGATCCGCTCGCGCGCCGGTGGCTGAGTCGCGTCCAGGCGGCATGGCCGCCCTGCCCTATTTGCCCTGGCGCAAGCCGAAGATCGAAACCGGGCCGCTGCGCCTCGATTCCCGCCGCCTCTACATCCTGCCAACCCGTTCCGGCCTGATCTTCGCCCTGCTGCTGATGGGCCTGCTGCTCGGCGCCATCAACTACGGCGTCAGCCTGGTCTATCTGTTCACCTTCTGGTTTGCGGGTCTCGCCGTGGTGACGATGCTGCATACCCAGCGCAATCTTTCCGGCCTGGTGCTGCGCGCCGGCGCCACGACGCCGGTATTCGCCGGCGAGACCGCCAGTTTCCGATTGCGCGTGGAGAATCCCGGGCACCTGCCCAGACGGGGCCTGCGCCTGCAACACCCCGAGGGGCGGGGCGATGCCGCCGACGTCGACGCCGGTGGCGAGACGATCCTGCGTCTGCCGCTGCCGCAAACCCGGCGCGGCTGGCAGACACCCGGCCGCTTCGCCATCCACAGCGAATTTCCGCTCGGTCTGTTCCGCTGCTGGAGCGTGATCGAGCTGGACTGGGGGGTGCTGGTCTACCCACGCCCGGCGCCGGAGGCCATACCCTTTCCCACCGACGACAGCGACGACGGCGGTGAGGAAGGGGCCGTACAACAGGGCGAGGGCATGGAATTCGCCGGTCTGCGTGGGTATCAGCCGGGCGACGCGACCCGCCGCATCGCCTGGAAGGCCTCGGCGCGGGGTGCCGGCAAGCTGCTCACCAAGCAATTCGCCGGCGCCCCCGCGAGACACCTCTGGCTGAGCTGGTGGCAGACCCCGGAGCGTGACGTGGAGGGCCGCCTGTCGCGGCTCGTCCGCTGGGTGCTCGATGCCCACGCAGCCGGCCTCGCCTATGGTCTCAGACTGCCCGGCCGCAGCCTGCCGCCGCAAGTCGGCGAGGCGCACCTGCGGCAATGCCTGGAAGCACTGGCTAGGCACGCCCCAACATAAACGTCCCGATGCCGCACCCGCACGCAACCGGCCTGCCGCCCGCCCTCCAGTCCCTGCTCTGGCTGCTCGTCCCCCTCTTCCTGGTGCTGGCGCCGCATGTCCCGGGACAACCGCCCTGGATCATCCTGAGCTGGCTGGGGTTCGCCCTGCTGAGCCTCTACACCGCCAGGACCGGGCGGCAACCGGTGGGTCGCGTGTTGAAGATGCTGCTGGCCCTGGCCGGCGCCGCCGGTGTGCTGCTGCATTACGGCACGGTGGTCGGGCCATCCGGCGGCGTCGCCCTGCTCACCTACCTCACCGGCGCCAAGCTGGTGGAAACCCATACCCCACGCGACCGACTCGGCCTGCTCTTCGTCGGTGTGTTCCTGCTGGTGGCGCATTTTCTCGATGGCCAGAGCATGCTCACCGCCGGCTACATGGTATTTGCCGCGCTCGCCCTGGTGGCCGGCATGATCGCCACCCAGACCGACACGTCTTCGCCATCGCCCTGGCGCCCCACCCTTGCTCTCGCCGGCCGCCTGCTGTTGCAGGCGCTGCCGCTGGCGTTGCTGATCTTCGTGCTGTTCCCGCGCATGCAGGGTCCGCTCTGGGGCCTGCCGCAGCAGGTGGCCGCGCGGACCGGGCTGTCCGACCAGATGAGCCCGGGCGACATCAGCCAGCTCATCCTGTCCGACGAACTCGCCTTTCGCGCCGAATTCTCCGGCGCGCCGCCGGCGCCACGGCTGCGCTACTGGCGCGGCCCGGTGTTCTGGGATTTCGATGGACGCGTCTGGCGCACGACCAGCCCGCCGCGCGCGCCGATGCCCGAGGCCACGGGCCTCGGCGAACCGGTGCGTTATGGCCTGACCCTGGAGCCGCATCAGCAGCGCTGGCTGCCCCTGCTCGGCCTGCCCCTGCGCCTGCCTGAATTCCCCGGCAACCCGAGCCGGCTCGGGGTCGACCTGCAATGGCAGGTCCGCGACATCATCCAGCAACGCATCCACTATGAGGTCGAGGCCTACCCGGAATACCAACTGGAGCCGGACCTGCCCGCGCATCTGCGCGCCCGCGCGCTGGCCCTGCCCGCCGATGGCAACCCTCGGGCGCGGGAACTGGCGCGCGTCTGGCTGGACGCCGCCGCCAACGACGAAGCCATCGTCGACCAGGCGCTGGCCCTGTTCCGCGCGCAGCCCTTCTTCTACACCCTCAACCCGCCGCGTCTGGGCGAGTCGTCGGTGGACGACTTCCTGTTCCGCAGCCGGCGGGGTTTCTGTGAGCACTACGCCAGCAGCTTCGTCTTTCTGATGCGCGCCGCCGGTCTGCCGGCGCGGGTGGTCACCGGCTACCAGGGCGGCGAGCAGAACCCGCTGGGCGGACATTTCATCGTGCGCGGCCGCGACGCGCACGCCTGGGCGGAAGTCTGGCTGGCCGGTCGCGGCTGGATCAGGGTCGACCCGACCGCGGCGGTCGCGCCCGACCGGGTCGAACGCGGCGTCGTCGCGGCCTTGCCGGCGGGCGAGCATCCCGGCGGTCTCGTCCCCCTGGGGGGCGACTGGCTGCGCCCCCTGCGCCTCGGCCTGGACCTGATCAACACCCAGTGGAACCAGTGGGTGCTGGGTTACGACCAGGAGCGCCAGCGCCAGCTGCTCTCGGCCTTCAACCCATTGCTGGCGCACTGGCAGAGCATGGTCTGGGCGCTGGCCATGGGCGCCCTGCTCATCGTGCTCATCCTTTCCGCCAGTCTCATGCCGCGCCGGACCAGCATCCCGATCGATCCCGCCAGCCGTGACTATCTGCGCTACTGCCGGAGGCTGGCGCGCCTGGGCCTGCCACGCGGCATGGCGGAAGCGCCGGAAGAGTACAGCCGCCGCGTCGGCGAGGCGCGTCCCGATCTCATCCATGCCGTCGAGAACATCACCCGCCTTTACCTCGCCTGCCGTTACGGCCCCGCCGACGCGCAGACGCCGCGCCGACTGCGCGCCGCCGTGGACGCGTTTCGCCCCGGCCGTCAGCCGACCGGTAAACTCGGGGTGTCCCCGTCCAACTGAGCGCCATCATGGAACGCTTCACCATCTCCCTGGATGAATCCCTCGCCGCCTCTTTCGACCGCCTGATCCGCGAACGCGGCTACGCCAACCGCTCGGAGGCCGTGCGCGACATGATCCGGCGAGAACTGGAGACGCGCCGCGTCGAAATGGCGGAAGCGCCGCACTGTGTCGCCAGCCTCTCCTATGTCTACGACCACCACGAACGCCGCCTGGCCGAGCGCCTCACCGATCTGCAGCACCACGCCCACGATCTGGTCGTCTCCTCCATGCATGTCCATCTCGATCACGACAATTGCCTGGAGACCCTGTTCCTGCGAGGCCATACCGGGGAAGTCCGCGCCTTCGCGGAAAAACTCTCCGCCGAACGCGGCGTCCGCCACGGCACCCTCAACCTGATTCCGGTGGAAAGCGAGGCGCATCCCCATCACGTCCACAGCCGGCCGAAGACCTGAGCGTTGCCCTCCAGCGCGCCCGCTTGCGGTAGATCGTCGAATCACTGATGCCGAGGCGGGCCGCGGCTTCGATGACATTGCCGCCGCAAAGGGCGATGGCGCGTTCGATGATCGCCCGCTCCTGTTCCCAGAGCGGGCGAATCTGCGCGGCGTGTCGGGTCTCCCCCGCCGGAGCCGCCGCCGTCTCCTCCATCACCGCCGGCAGCATGAGGTCGGCGATCGTGCCGCCCGCCTGCATGACGACGACGCGGCGTATCACGTTCTGCAACTGGCGCACGTTGCCAGGCCAGGGGTAGGTCAGCAACGCCGCTTCGGCGCCGGCGCTGAAGCCCGAGAACGACTTCCCCTCCTCCCGGGCATAGGTCTCCAGAAAATGCCGTGCCAGCAGCAGGATGTCCTCATTGCGATCGCGTAACGGCGGCAGGGTGATGGGCACCACATAGAGGCGATAGTAGAGATCCTCGCGGAAGCGACCGGCCCGCGCCTCGGCCAGCGGGTCGCGGTTGGTGG
>CAZONS010000188.1:0-7017 GCA_964581195.1 uncultured Thiobacillus sp.
CCCCAACCCCCACAAGCGCGAGGAAGCCCCCGTGTTGTCCCGGCTGGCGGCGGCGTCCGGCGGCGTCTTCGTCAATCCGGCGCTGACCGACCCCTTCGGCCTGCCCCTGATCGAGGCCGCCGCCAGCGGCCTGCCCCTGGTCGCCACCTCCGACGGCGGTCCTCAGGACATCATCGGCAACTGCCACAACGGCTATCTGATCGACCCGCTCAACGCCGAGGAAATGGCGTCAGCGCTGCTCAAGGTCGTCAAGGACAAGGACACCTGGAACCGGCTGGCGGAGGAGGGCTTGCATGGCGTGCAACGGCATTATTCCTGGCAGTCGCACGCCACCGCCTATCTCGCCGCCCTGCGACCGCTGCTGGAAGCGGGCCGCGCCACACGCACGCAGCCACCGCCGCGCCGGCCGCATCTCTACCACGACCGCGCCATCTTCACCGACCTCGACCAGAACCTCCTGGGCGACCCGGAATCCCTGGCCGAATTCATCAAGGTGGTGCGGGAGCACCGCAAATGCGCCAGCTTCGGCATCGCCACCGGGCGCTCCCTGGAATCCGCGATCAAGGTCATGCGCCGCTACGGCATCCCGATGCCGGACGTGCTCATCACCAGCCTCGGCTCGGACATCCATTTCGCCCCGGAATACACCGTGGACAAGGCCTGGACCCGGCATATCGACCATCTCTGGACGCCCGCCGCGGTGCGCGCCATCCTCGACGAGTTGCCGGGTCTGCAGCGGCAACCCAAGGAAGAGCAGGGCCGCTTCAAGATCAGTTACTACATCGACCCGCGGGTGGCGCCCTCGCTGGAAGAGATCAGCCGCATGCTGCACCAGGGCGACCAGACCGTGAACGTCACCCTGTCCTTCGGCCAGTACCTCGACGTGCTGCCCATCCGCGCCTCCAAGGGTTTCGCCGTGCGCTGGTTCGCCGACCAGTGGGGGGTGCCGCTGGACCACATCCTGGTCGCCGGCGGCTCCGGTTCCGACCAGGACATGATGCGCGGCAACACCCTGGCGGTGGTGGTGGCCAACCGCCACAACGACGAACTGCGCGCGCTGGCCGAGGTGGAACGCATCTATTTCGCCCGCGCGGGTTACGCCCGCGGCATCCTGGAGGCGATCGAGCACTACGATTTCTACAGCGCCTGCCGGGTGCCACCGGTGGAGACGCGCTGAATGGATGCGCCGATTCTGCTCGCGACCGATCTCGATCGCACCCTGCTGCCCAATGGCGGCCAGCCGGAATCGCCCGCCGCGCGCGCGCTCTTCCGCCGCCTCGCCGCCCGCCCCGAGCTTCGCCTCGCCTACGTCACCGGTCGCCACCGGCAACTGGTGGAAGCGGCGATCGAGGAGTACGCATTGCCGCGCCCCGACTTCGTCATCGCCGATGTCGGCACCACGCTCTACGAGCTGGATGCCCGCGACTGGCATGCCCGCGCCGACTGGCAGGCGGCGATCGCGGCGGACTGGGACGGCCGCGATCACGCGGCGCTGGCCGCGCTGCTGCGCGACATTCCCGAACTGCGCCCGCAGGAAGCCGCCAAACAGGGCCCGTGCAAGCTGAGCCACTACGCGCCAGCGCTGGATGATCCGGCCGACCTCCTCGCCCGCGTCGGCGAACGCCTGGCGGCCAGCGGCGCCCGCGTCAACCTGATCTGGAGCGTCGACGAGACCACCGCCACCGGCCTGCTCGACGTATTGCCGGCCAGCGCCAGCAAGCTGCACGCCCTGGAGTTCCTGCGCGCGCGGCTGGCCATCCCGGTCGCGCGCACCGTCTTCGCCGGCGACAGCGGCAACGACATGGAAGTGCTGGCCAGCGCCCTCCCCGCCGTGCTGGTCGCCAATGCCCAGGAAAGCGTACGCGCCGAAGCCGTCGCGCGGGCGCCGGCCGGCAGCCTCTATCTCGCTCACGGCGGCCTCCTCGGCATGAACGGCAACTACAGCGCGGGCATCCTGGAAGGGCTGGTCCACTTCATCCCCGCGACCCGCGCCTGGCTGGACGAGGAGGACGCGGGGCGAATGACGTCCGCATGATCGAACAACTGGGCACCTGGACCGGGACGCATCGAGACATCCTGCGCGCCTACCTCCGGCGCTGTTTCGACGAGGGCCGCGCGCTGCTGCTGCAAACCGATCTGTTCGGCGTGTTCGAGGAACTGCGCGCGACGGCGGAAGAGGACCTGACCGGCTCGCCGCTGGAAGACAGCGCGCGGCTGTTGCAGGAAGGCGTGTTCCAGGCGCCCTGGGCCTACTTTTCCCTGCGCGAGGGGCCGGGGCGCTGGCATTACCTGCGCGCGCACCTCGAAGAGGCGACGCTGGAGACGATACCGGTCGCCGAGTTCCTGCGCCTCAAGGAACGGCTGGTGCGCCCGGACGCCGGCGCGGAACCGGTGCTGGAAGTGGATTTCGCGCCGTTCAACCGCCATTTCCCGCATCTCAGGGAAACCCGCTCCATCGGTCAGGGCGTGCTGTTTCTCAACCGTCAGCTGTCCAGCGCGATGTTCCAGAGACCTGACAAGGGCCATGCCGGACTGCTGAATTTCCTGCGGCTGCACACCATGGAGGGGCAGCAACTGATGCTCCACCCGGACCTCCACGACGTCGCCACGCTGCGCGCCGCGCTGCGCCAGGCGCAGGCGATGCTGGAGAAGCGGGCGGCGAACCAGCCCTGGGCGGAACTCGCGGAACCGCTGGACCGGCTCGGCTTCGCGCCTGGCTGGGGCGACACGGCGGAACGCGTCGCCGACACCATGAGTCTGCTCACCGACATCCTGGAAGCGCCCGCGCCGGAGGCGCTGGAAGCCTTCCTGGCCCGCATCCCCATGATCTCGCGCCTGCTGATCCTGTCGCCGCACGGCTGGTTCGCGCAGGACAACGTGCTCGGCCGTCCCGACACCGGCGGCCAGGTGGTCTACATCCTCGACCAGGTGCGGGCGCTGGAACAGGAGATGCGCGCCCGCCTCGCCGTGCAGGGGGTGAACGTGGAGCCGCGCATCCTGGTGGTCACCCGCCTGATTCCCGAGGCCGACGGCACCACCTGCGACCAGCCGCTGGAGGCGATCCACGGCTGCGAGCGCGCCACCATCCTGCGCGTGCCGTTCCGCCATCCCGACGGCGAAGTGGTGCGGCACTGGATATCCCGATTCCAGATATGGCCTTATCTGGAAACCTTCGCGGGCGATGTCGAACACGAGACCCTGCGTCAGTTCGGCGGCCGCCCGGACCTGATCATCGGCAACTACTCCGACGGCAACCTGGTGGCCTCGTTGCTGTCGCAGCGCCTGGGCGTCACCCAGTGCAACATCGCGCATGCCCTGGAACAGACCAAATACCTGCACTCCGCCCTGTACTGGCGGGAAAACGAGCAGGCCTACCATTTCTCCAGCCAGTACACCGCCGACCTGATCGCCATGAACAGCGCGGACTTCATCATCACCAGCACCTATCAGGAGATCGCCGGCACGGCGCGGACCATCGGCCAGTACGAGAGCTACCGCGCCTACACCCTGCCCGGGCTGTACCGGGTGGTGCAGGGCATCGACCCGTTCGACCCCAAGTTCAACATCGTCTCGCCAGGCGCCGACGAACGCATCTATTTCCCCTACCTGGAGGAGGACCGTCGCCTGCATGCCCTGCGGCCCGAGATCGATCGCCTGCTGTTCGGCGACGACCCCGGCGTGCCCTGGCGCGGCCATTTCGCCGACCCCGGCAAGCCACTGATCTTCACCCTGGCGCGGCTCGACCGGATCAAGAACCTCACCGGCCTGACCGACTGGTTCGGCGCCTGCGCGCGCCTGCGCGACAGCGCCAACCTGCTGGTCATCGGCGGCCACATCGATCCCGGGGCCTCCGCCGACGCCGAGGAGCGCGCGCAGAGCCAACGCATGCACGACCTGATGGATCAACATGGCCTCGACGGCCAGATGCGCTGGCTCGGCGCGCGCCTGGACAAGGCGCTGGCCGGCGAGGTCTACCGCCGCGTGGCCGACCTGCGCGGCGTCTTCGCGCAGCCGGCGCTGTTCGAGGCCTTCGGCCTGACCCTGATCGAGGCCATGGCCTCCGGCCTGCCGGTGTTCGCCACCCGCCACGGCGGCCCCCTGGAAATCATCCAGGACGGCGTTTCCGGCTACCACATCGACCCCAACGACGGCGCGGCGGCGGCCGCGCTCATCGCCGACTTCCTGGAACGGAGCGCGGCCGACCCGGAAACCTGGCAGCGCCTGTCGCGCGGCGCGCTGGCGCGGGTCGAGGCGCGCTACACCTGGCGCCGCTACGCCGAGCGGATGATGACCCTGTCGCGCATCTACGGCTTCTGGAAATTCGTCAGCAACCTGGAGCGCGAGGAAACCGCCCGCTATCTCCAGATGTTCTACCACCTGCAAATGCGGCCCCTGGCCCGCGCGATCTAAAGGAACGCAAATGGACTTTCTCACCGTCATCCTGAAAGACTTCGGCGAGTGGCGCGAACTGGCGCGGGTGCTGATCCGCATCGGCGTCATCCTCGCCATCGCCTGGGGCATGCTGATGCTCTCGCGTCGCCTCATCCCCATGCTGCGCAAGCAGTTGCAGAAGCACACCGACGACCCCGAGCAGCAGAAGCGCCTGGAAACCCTGGGCCGGGTGACCCGCTATACCGCGGGCGTCATCATCACCCTGATCACCGGCATGCTCGTGCTCTCGGAACTCGGCATATCCATCACCCCCATCCTCGCTTCCGCCGGTGTCGTCGGCCTCGCCATCGGCTTCGGCGCCCAGAGCCTGGTCAAGGACTACTTCACCGGCCTCTCCCTGCTCCTGGAAAACCAGATTCACCAGGGCGACGTGGTCACGGTGGCCGGCCTCGGCGGTCTGGTCGAGGAGGTCACCCTCCGCTACGTCCGCCTGCGCGACTACGAGGGGACCGTCCATTACGTGCCCAACAGCGCCATCACCACCGTCTCCAACCGCAGCCGCGGCTTCGCCTTCGCGGTGGTCGACATCGGCGTCGCCTACCGCGAGGACGTCGAGGAAGTCTTCCAGGTGATCCGCGAGGTCACCGCCGCGATGCGCGCGGACGAAGTCCTCGGCCCGCTCATCATCGAGGACCTCGACCTCGCCGGCGTCGACGCCTGGGCCGACTCGGCGGTGATGATCCGCTTCCGGGTCAAGGTGAAGCCCCTGCAGCAATGGACGGTGAAACGCGAATTCCTGCGCCGCCTGAAAGCCGAATTCGACCAGCGCGGCATCGAGATCCCCTTCCCCCACCTCACCCTCTACGCCGGCCAGGCCAAGGACGGCAGCGCGCCGCCGCTGCAACTGCTGAACCGGAGCTGAACGCTCAGCGGTGCTCGAGGCCGATGCCCTCGGAAATCACCGGGTAGCGCCCCGGCTTCACTTCCAGCACGAAGTTGGAGGCGTAATCCTCGTCGCGGCTGATCCGTACCGGGTGACGCAAGGCTGCGGGAAACCCGTTTGCGCACTGAAGCGCGCGGCAGGGCGCAACGGTGAAACCCTCGGTGATCGCGCGACCTGCCCGCCGGGCCGACGGTTATTACCCACTACGAAGCACATAGAGCCAAATAAACGTGGTGCGTCTTCTATTACTCCCCGGCGGCCGCGACGCGCTGGGTTGGGATGAGAACGGCTGAGGCCATCGCGCCAGTATGCGAAGCGGGTATGCCTTACCGCGTCTTCAGGCGGTGCCCACCTCAGGCGTCGGCGGACGGATCAGGCACCGGCGGCTCGTCCGGGGCCAGCCCCCAAGCCTCCCAGGTATGCCAATCCGGCCCCAGCGTCTCAGCCGGATGCTCGGTGCGGCCGGAACCATTGCCGCAGAGCAGCGCATCCGCCGGGCAATAACGCTCGCAGCCCCAGCAGATGCGCTCGGGAAACTTGGGGTTCAGGGGAAATTTACGCTTCGCCATGCTGATCCAACCCTAGCAGACTTTGCCGGCCTGACGGAACCCACCCCCACTTGGGCGCACCCCCGCGGACACGCGGCAATATCCCATACCAGGCAGGGTTCGCCCGCATCGCACCAGGGTGGGTGCAACGGTTATCCTTGCCCCCTTTCCCTTTCTCGCCACCCCGCCCCGGCGGGGTGATCGCCATGGCTGATTCCGAACTGCACAAGGGCGCCGCCAAGACCGCGCGCATTCCGATCAAGATCGTGCCGAAGCCGCGCCTGCGGCTGCCGGCGTGGATCAAGGCGCAGGCGCCTTCCGCGCCGGAGGTGGTGGAACTCAAGGCGATCCTGCGCCAGGCGAGGCTGCATACCGTGTGCGAGGAGGCGTCCTGTCCCAACCTGGGCGAGTGTTTCCGTCACGGCACCGCCACCTTCATGATCCTGGGCGACCTGTGTACGCGGCGCTGTCCGTTCTGCGACGTCGGCCACGGCAAGCCGCTGCCGCCGGATCCGGAGGAACCGCGCCATCTGGCCGAGACGCTGGCGGCGATGCGCTTGAAATATGTGGTCATCACCAGCGTCGACCGCGATGACCTGAAGGATGGCGGCGCCGGGCATTTCGTCGCCTGCATCCGCGCCGCCCGCGCGGCGGCTCCAGGCACCCGCATCGAGATCCTGACCCCGGACTTTCGCGGCCGCCTCGATCTGGCGCTGGAGATCCTCGCCGCCGAGCCGCCGGACGTGATGAACCACAACCTGGAAACCGTGCCGCGCCTGTACAAGGCCTGCCGGCCCGGCGCCGACTACGCGCATTCGTTGCTGCTATTGAAACAGTTCAAGGAACGCTGCCCGGATGTGCCGACCAAGTCCGGGATCATGCTGGGTCTGGGCGAGACCGATGAAGAGGTGTTGGAGGTGCTGCGCGACCTGCGCGCGCATGATGTGGACATGCTCACCGTCGGCCAGTATCTGCAGCCTTCCGGCCATCACCTGCCGGTGGAGCGTTTCGTGCCGCCGGAGCAGTTCGCGGAATTCGAGCGGCTCGCCCTGGAGATGGGGTTCAGGAACGTCGCCAGCGGCCCGATGGTGCGCTCCAGCTACCACGCGGACCAGCAGGCCATGGGGATGTGAG
>CAZONS010000189.1:0-7000 GCA_964581195.1 uncultured Thiobacillus sp.
AGCAGTCGCCCCGGTTGGCGCTGCGGCCGGTCTGGGCGTGGCTGATGTAGCACTGCCCGGAGAACGCCACGCACAGGGCGCCGTGGATGAAATGCTCCAGCACCGTGTCTTCCGGCACGGCGGCGCGGATGGCGGCGATGTCCCGGAGTGTCAGTTCCCGCGCCAGCACGATCTGGGAAAAGCCGACCTCGGCGAGAAATCGTGCCTTTTCCGGGGTGCGGATGTCGCACTGAGTGGAGGCATGCAGCGCGATCGGCGGCAGATCCAGTTCCAGCAGCCCCATGTCCTGCACGATCAGCGCGTCGACGCCGGCGTCATGCAAGGCGTGGATCAGCTTGCGCGCCGGCTCCAGTTCATTGTCATGCAGGATGGTGTTGAGCGTGGCGAAGATGCGGGCATGGTAGCGATGCGCGAATGCCACCAGCCCGGCGATCTCGGCCACCGTGTTGCCGGCATTATGGCGGGCGCCGAAGGCGGGACCGCCGATGTAGACCGCGTCGGCGCCGTGCAGAATGGCCTGACGGCCGATCTCGACGGTCTTGGCCGGGGCAAGGAGTTCCAGGGTTGGGGTGTGCGGTGACATGATCGAGACGGGCAATGCGGCGCGGCACTATATCCCTTCCCCGCGCGGACGGGACCATTCGTCCAGGAGGACGTCGCTCTGGGTCTCCCGCGCAAGGTGAAAATCATAGGCCTCGACCTGCCGGCGCAAGCGGAGCAGAGTGGCCGCGTCCAGGCGCCGCGCCAGACAGGGCTCGGCGGCCTCCAGTGCCGCGCTGGCGCCGATGTCGTCCTTGTCCAGAAGGGCGCGCAGCCGGACGACGGCCGCGACCGAGGACGCCTCGTCCCACGGGGCGTCGGAGTGTTCTGCCCGCGGCTCGGGCAAGCGCGCCAGGAGCGCGGCCGTCAGCGCGCGCAGCCTTGCCTCCAGCACGCGCGTGAGCGCCAGGACCTCCGTGCCGCCCCCACCCTCCAGCAGCGCCTCTTCCAGCATTGCCGCATCCTCGCGCAGCGGCATCGCACCCAGCGTCGCGGCGAGTCCCTTCAGGGTATGGATGGTGCGCAGGGCGGCATCCAGATCGCCGGAAAGCACTTGCTCGCGAAGCTGATGCATGTCGTCCTGGTGCGATTCGGCGAATTTGCGCAGCAGGCGGACATAGATGGATACCTTTCCGCGCACGCGGGCGAGGCCGACGGCCGTGTCCAAACCTTCGATACCGGCGAGGGACGTCGCGCTCGTCGCGCTCGTCGCGGTCGCGATGGTCGTCGGCAAGGCGGTCTCCTCGACACCCTCCCGTTCGGGCAGCCACCGCGCCAGGGTGGCATGGAGGGCCTCTGGATCGATGGGCTTGGCCACCAGGCCGTTCATGCCGGACTTCAGGTAGAGGTCCTGATCCTCCTTGAACACACTCGCGGTCATCGCCAGGATAGGCGTGCCGGCATGCGCGGGCAGGCGGCGGATCGCGGCCGTCGCGGCGATGCCGTCCATGATCGGCATGTGCACGTCCATCAGGATGAGTTCGTAATCGGAGCGACTGGCCCGCTCAAGCGCCTCGCGACCGTCGGCGGCCACCTCGGCATGGATGCCAAGGTCGCGCAGCAGGTCGAGCGCGACTTCCTGGTTGATGAGATTGTCTTCCACGAGCAGCACGCGATGGCCAGCCAACGGGCGCCCGCGTTGCATGTCGGGCAGCGGCTTCGCCTCATCCAGCGGACGCGCCCGCGCTTCGCCGCGTTCCAGCCGCGTGGTGAACCAGAAAATGCTGCCCTGGCCCGGGGTGCTCTCGGCGCCGACGCCGCCGCCCATCAGTTCCGCCAGGCGCAGACTGATCGCCAGGCCAAGGCCGGTTCCGCCATGCTTGCGGGTGGTGGAAGCGTCCGCCTGCTCGAAGCACTCGAACAGATGGGGCAACCGTTCGGGAGCGATGCCGATGCCGGTGTCCTCCACCTCGAAGCGGAGCAGCAGGACGCCCGCCTCGACCCCGGTCAGGCGCGCGCGCAGGACGATCCGGCCATGCTCGGTGAACTTCACCGCATTGGAAAGATAGTTGAGCAGCACTTGCGCGATCCGGGTCGGGTCGCCGCGCAACGTGCCCGCGAGCGCCGGATCGATCTCCTGGCGCAACGCCAGGCCCTTCTCGCGCGCCTTGTCCTCGATCAGGTCGCAGACACCGCTCAGCACGGACTGGAGCACGAATGGGGTGATTTCCAGGGTTACCTTGCCGGCCTCGATTTTCGAGAAATCGAGGATATCGTTGATGACGCCCAGCAGATGCTGGGCGGCGTCCGCAATCTTGGCCAGACGGTCCAGATGACCGGCATCGCGGACATCCCGGCGCAGCAGATGGGTGAGCCCGACGATGGCGTTCATCGGCGTGCGAATCTCGTGGCTCATGTTGGCCAGGAACAGGCTCTTCGCACGGTTCGCCGCCTCGGCGGCGCTCGTCGCGCTGGCCAGTTCCTCCGTGCGCCGCTCCACCAGCGCTTCCAGCTGATGGCGATGGCGAGCCAGTTCATCGAGCACGCGTTTTTCCGCGGTGATGTCCTGGAAGGCGACGACCATGCCACTCGAACGTCCCTGCGCATCGATGATGGGCCGCGCGTTGACCCTGACCGGGAAGCGCTCGCCGTTGCTGCGCTGATACCCGTCCTCTCCGGAATAGGCGCGTCCGCCTTCCAGACCGACGTGGATGGGGCATTCCTCGACGGAATGGGCCTGACCATCGGGATCGCGGTGGACGATGCGATGCAGATCCTGGCCCAGCGCCTCTTCCCGGCTCAGACCCAGACTGGTCAGCGCGGTGGCGTTGATGAAAATGATCCGTCCCCGCGTGTCGGTGCCGACGACGCCCTCCCCCAGGCTTTCCAGGAGCGAGTCACGCATGCCCAGGCGTTCCGCCTCGGCCAGCGCCGCGCGCAAGCGGCGATTGACGCGGCGCATGACCATCAGGGCAACGACCGCCACCAGTAGGACCAGCAAGCCGGCGAGCAACCAGTGTGGATAGCGCTCGAACACCTGCTTCAACGACAGCTGAAAATCCGGGTGTACCCGCAACCGCACCATGATGGCCTCGATCCGGCTGTAATCCCCGGCCGGGACGAAGCCGAAGAATTTTCCGGCCCGCGCGGCCTCGCTGTTGGCATCCAGTTCGAACAGGGCCTGGACGACCTGCTTGGTGAACCAGCCAGGAACACCGGAAGCCGCGGAGAGAGGCCACTCGGGATAGAGGTCGGTGGAAAGCATCTGGGGAAAGTCGGGCGTCGAGAGCGGTTTCAATACCCGCAGTTGGCCCGGCCCGATCTTGCCCTCCGCGAGCATCGACTCCAGCACGCCGGTGCGGACGAAACCGGCATCCGCATGGTTGGCGAGGACTTCCCGCACCACGTTGTCATGCGGCATGCCGGTAAAGGTCAGGGATCGCAGATCGCGGGTGATGTCGACCCCCTCCTGCAACAGGGCCCAGCGCTGCATCAGGTAACCGCCCAGCGACTGCTCGCTGGGAGACGCGACACGCTTGCCAGTGAGGTCACGCAGGGTCGCGATGTCGGCGCGATCCGCGCGCACCAGGATGACGCCACCGAACTGACTGGTCGGGAATTCCCCGGCCATCGCCATCAGGGTCGCCTGGGCGGCCAGGCCGTGCCGTGACCGCAACAGCACGTAATGCTCGGGATTGGTCAGCACCAGATCGAGCTCGTGCCGCGCCACCGCCTGATCGAGCTCGGGATAGAACAGGGGGACGACGCGAAAGCGGTAGCCGGGGATGCGCCGGCTCAGTTCATCCGCCAGCGGCCCCCATTGCGCGGCGGTGTGCTCCAGGGAACGAAACGACAACACCCCCAGGCGAACCTCCTGCTGCTCCGGGTCCGCGGCCTGGAGCGGACACAGGAAGAGCAGCAGGGTCAGCGCGAACAGCAGCCGGCGGAACCCGCCCCGATCGGCGGCGGTCCGGCGCCCGACACCGGTGTTCCGGAGCGCCCTCATGAGGACTCTCCCTCCCCCGCCCCGGCGCGCAGGGAGCGCAGGGCGGCCTGAAAGTCATAGCCGTCGATCTGGGCGCGCAGGCGGGCGAGTGTCGCTGGCGACAGGCGGCCCTCCAGTCCGGGCAGGGCGGCGGCCAGCGCTTCGCCGGCCCCCAGGTCATCCTCGGCCAGCAGGCGCTCCAGGCGCGCGATGGCCTGGCGCGAGGCATCCGCTTCCGGCGCGGGGGAAGGCGCCAGGGCCGTCCGGGTGGCGACCCGGGCGGGCGAGTCCGCGCCCGCGCGCGTGGCGGCCGGGGCCAGCGGGATATCGAACCAGAAGCGGCTGCCCTCGCCCGGCCGGCTCTCCACACCGAGAGGCGCATCCCGGCCCCCGCCCATCATTTCGACCAGGCGCTTGCTGACGGCCAGCCCCAGCCCGGCGCCGCCATAGCGGCGGTTGATCGAGTCATCCGCCTGCTCGAAGACCTGGAACAGTCGTTCGATCTGGTCGTCGCGCATGCCGATACCGGTGTCATCGACCTCGAAACCGACCCGCAAGACATCACCCTCGCGCGCGACGAGCGAGGCGCTGATGCGCACGCGGCCGCGCTCGGTGAACTTGACGGCGTTGCCGGTGAGGTTGAGCAGGACGCGTTTCAGGCGGTTGGCATCACCTCGCAGCCACCGCGGCAACGCCGGGTCGATCCTGGCCACGAGCGTGAGCCCTTTCGCCACGGCCTTGTCACGAAAACTGTCGAGGGCATGGCCGATGACCCGCTCCAGTTCGAAATCCACCGGCTGAACGTCCTCACCCCCGGATTCGACACGGGAGAGGTCGAGGACATCGTCGATGATTCCGAGCAGGTGGCGCGCCGCCCCGGCCACCTTGTCCAGCTGTTCGGCCTGCTTGGGCTGGGTGGCGGCGCCGCGCAGGAGATGGCCCAGACCGATGATCGCGTTGATCGGCGTGCGGATCTCATGACCGATGTTGGCCAGGAAGGCTGATTTGGCGCGGTTGGCGGCCTCCGCCTTTTCCCTCGCCGCCACCAGTTCGCGGGTGCGATGCGCGACCAGCGCTTCGAGATGCTCGCGGTGATGCTCCAGTTCGCTCTGGATCGCCTTGCGTTCGCCGATGTCCTGCAAGGTCCCCGCGAGATAGGCGCCTTCCACCTCGTCGATGCGACCACTGCAGCGCAGTTCGGTCCAGAAGCGGCGACCACCGCGCGTGACGATTTCCGCCTCCATGGTGAACGGTTCGCCGGTCAACCAGGCATGCCGCACGGCGGCGTGGATGTCGGCGCGCGACTCGGGCACGAAGAAATCGATGCCCGCATTCATGCCGGGGTGCTCGTCGAGCGACAATTCCACGAGGTGGTGGACTTCCTCGGTGAGCACCAGACCGTCGCTTTCCGGATACGCCTTCCAGCCGCCGACGCGGGCGATGCGCTGACTCTCCCGCAGGAACAGGCTGGATTCAGCCAATGCCCGCTCGGCGGCGCGGCGCTCGGTGATATCGCGGTTGACGCCACGGCGCCCCGCGTACCCGCTCTTGCCGCCGACCCTCTGGCACCGGTGTTCGATCCAGCGCTGCTCGCCCGAGCGGGTGATGATGCGGATCTCCATCAGGTCGTGCGCATGCTCGACGCCGTCGCGATGCTCCCGCAGATGCGCGTCCCAGATGGCGCGATCACGCGGATGCACGATCTCGCGCATCAGGCCCGGATCCGCCTGGAACGCCTGGGCGGGGTAGCCGCTGATCGCCTCGCACACCGCCGACACGTAGCGAAAGTGGCCATCCTCGCCAACCCAGTACTGCCATTCGGGCGAGTAGTCGGCCAGGATGCGGTAGCGTTCCTCGCAATCCGCGAGCAAACACTCGGTCCGCCGCGTCGGGGTGAGGTCGACGCAGAGGGCGACGACAAGGGGACGGCCCGAACCGCCCGCCGCCCGGGCGCTGATCCTGACCTGGCGATCCGAACCATCCCTGTGCCGCTGCACGAATTCCCACTCGGCGCCGACGCCGTTGACCACGCCGGCCAGCGCCTCGCGCAAGCCCGTGGGCGTCAACGCGGGGGTGATCGCGGCCAGATCGAGTCGCGCGAACGCCTCGCGGTCGTAGCCCAGCGCCCGACAGGCGGCCTCGTTGAACGCGACGAAGCCCAGTGTCTCGGGATCGATCAGCAGAATGCCGTCGCGCGAAGCCGCCAGCAGCGCCTCCCAGGGCGTGTCGAACGTGGCCGGAGAGGCAAGCTGATCGGCGACGGATGGGTGCGGATGACCGGACATGGTCGCGCGCGGCTGTTCAGGTCTGGACGGACACGTCCAGGCCGAGGCGCTTGCCCTCCAGCGCATCATCGCTGTCGGCGTAGCGTTCGAGGATCTCGCGGAAGATGTCCAGGTCATCGAGGAAGGCCGTGACCACATCCGGATCGAAATGCTTGCCGGCGCCCTCCCGGATGATCCCGACCGCGACATCGAAGGGCATCGCCTCCTTGTAGATACGGCGGCTGGTGACGGCATCGAAGACATCCGCCAGGGCCATCAGGCGCGCGGGGATCGGAATCGCCTCGCCAGCCAGGCCATCCGGGTAGCCGCTGCCGTCCCACTTCTCGTGATGCCAGAGCGCGATTTCCCGGGCCACCGCGAGAAACGCCAGGGGCGCGCCCTCCAGGATGCGCGCGTGATCCTCCCGCGAGCATCCGCTTGCGCGACAGTGGCTCTGCAGCGACAGAAAGGTTTCGTCATCGAGTTCGGCCCGCATCGCCAGGTCTATGGCGTTGCCGCCGATGCGGGTGTGGGTCTTCATGATTTCGAATTCCGCGGCGGTCAGACGCCCGGGCTTCAGCAGGATGCAGTCGGGAATGCCCACCTTGCCGATGTCGTGCAGCGGCGCCGCCTTCACCATCAGGTGCGCCATGCTGTCGCTGAAGTAGCGGGAAAAACGTGGATGGCCACGCAGCCGCGCGATCAGGACCTCGATATACGCCTGGGTGCGGCGAATGTGCTGCCCGGTTTCCATATCGCGCGCTTCGGCCAG
>CAZONS010000190.1:0-6985 GCA_964581195.1 uncultured Thiobacillus sp.
AGGTTCATCGCCAGGGTGGTCTTTCCCGCGCCACCCTTCTGGTTGATGATCGCTGTGACATGAGTTGGCATGTCAGGCTGCGGGTGGCCTGCTCAAGGCATTGATGCGCGCGGCGAGCGCGATTTCCCGCTCGTCCGGCACCGTGCTGCCTTCAGCCCCTTCCAGGGTGATGTTGACGTAGGTCGTGCCGAAATTGATGTTCTGCGGGTGGATGCCCGTTTCCTCCGTCAACGCGGCGAGCGCGTCGAGGAAGTCGCGGGTTGCGCTGTAACGATCAAATTCGAAGCGGCGGAACAGGGCCACCGGCCTGCCGCGCGCTTCCCATCCTTCCGGTAGTTCAGCCATTTTTCACCTGCCCGTTCATCATGCCGTCCAGTTCCTGAACATGCGCCAGTTCCTCGGTCAGGATGCTGTTCAGCAATTCCGCCGTTTCCGGGTCGCGCATCCTCTGCGCATGCGCTAGGGCTTCCCGATACAGGCGCACGGCATCGACTTCGAGCACGCGATCCGCCGCCAGCAGATCCTCGACGCCGCGGCCAAGGCGCGCGGGCGGCAGGTTGCCGGATGCCGGCGCGATCCCGAGCAGGATCTGCCGCTCCATCAGGCGCTCGGCATGTCCCAGTTCCTCGATCGCCTCGGCGCGCAGATGCCTGGCCAGCGCCTCGTCCCCCCACAAGCGCGCGAGCACGCTTTGCGCCAGGTATTGCTGGACGGCGCTCATCTCGTGGGTGAGCGCGCGCGACAACCAGCCGAGGGTGCGTGGATCGACGCTCATGCGGTCTTGCTCAACATCGGGTCAGCCGGGACTCAGCTGCGGGTCGAGGTGATTTCCGCGTCACGGCCACCCCCATCGGCATTGGGCGAGGCGGGCAGGATGCCTTCCACTTCGCTGTGCACGCGGGCGATGATGTGGGCGGCCACGAGGCCGTCACCGACACGTTCGCAGGCATCGGCGCCGGCGCGAACGGCGGCGTTGACCGCGCCGGTTTCGCCACGCACCAGGACGGTGACATAACCGCCGCCGACGAACTGACGGCCGATCAGGCGCACTTCAGCAGCCTTGGTCATGGCGTCAGCCGCCTCAATCGCGGGAACCAGACCGCGGGTTTCGATCATGCCAAGGGCGACACCAGTCATGTTAGCCATGTTAAAGCTCCTAAAAATTAACGATCAAGATGGAAAAAGTGGAAATCAGGCGGTAGGCGCGGAGGGCAGGATGCCTTCCACTTCGCTGTGCACGCGAGCGATGATGTGCGCGGCCACGAGGCCGTCACCGACACGTTCGCAGGCATCGGCGCCGGCGCGAACGGCGGCGTTGACCGCGCCGGTTTCGCCACGCACCAGGACGGTGACATAACCGCCGCCGACGAACTGACGGCCGATCAGGCGCACTTCAGCAGCCTTGGTCATGGCGTCAGCCGCCTCGATCGCGGGAACCAGACCGCGGGTTTCAATCATGCCCAGGGCAACACCCATGTAATCAGCCATTTTGATACTCCTTTACCAACAAGTTAAGAAACGAAATTCTTACTGCACCCAAACACGGGCAACGCGCCCAGACACGTTATTGCTTGCCCACCAAACTCGTTATTCAAAAAAACGCCTTGAATTCGATTTACTCCATCCAGTTGTCGATGATTCCGCAGATGGTCAGGTCGGTCATGACCTTGACATCCGGCATCGCCAGCCTGGCGGCGCTGCCCGTCGTCGTGAACACCCACTTGCCGACCGGCACGCCGACCGGGTCCGTCGCCACCAGCAGCGCGCCTTTCTGGCTTTCCAGCACACGCAGTGATGTGGCTTTCAGGCCAGGCGCGCGTCGCGTGCAGACCAGATCATCCTTGACGCGCATGATCTCCATCAGGCGCTGTCCCCCGTCCAATGGTCGATGATGCCGACGATGGTCAGATCGGACGGATATTCCTTGCTGCCCGCCGCTTCCCGCGCCGCCGACGATCCGACGCAGATCACCCAGTCACCCGGGATACAGCCCACCGAGTCGACGGCCACGCTGCGCGCGCCGCCGATCTTGTCCTGCACCACCAGCAAAGGCTTGTGGCCGAATGCGTCGATGCGGTTGGTCGAAACCAGGGTCTTCTCAACTCTCATGATTCTCATCGTGCCGCCTCAGCGAATCATCCCGTTCAATGCCCGGCAACCGGGACATCGTCTTCAATAAACTGACAGCGTTCGCTGCCCATCTGGTCGCTGATCGCCATCTGGCAGTGCAGCAGGCCTTGCTTGTGCAGTTGCGGGTAACGCGCCTCGATGGCCGCCTTGACCCGTTTGCAGCGGGTGATGGTGCGCTCACGCGCGCCCGGCACCCGACCGTTGTAGTGGAAATGCACCAGTACCGGCACCGGCAGGCCATGGTTGATGTTGAGGCCGGTGAAAATCTTGATGCCGACATCCATGCAGGCCGCGCCTTCCTCCACCGTGTCGAGGTGGGCGAAATAAAACTTGTTGCGCAACTGCAGTTCGCTCATCGACTCGCCGGCGCAGATGAATCGCTCGTCGTGGCCGATGACCGCGTAACGTCCGGCGTGGTGCTGAATGACGTACTCGATCTGAGACAGGTTGTTTTCCAGCAGTCGCAGGATCAACCGGCGCATGCCGGGGTCGACTCCGCCATGGTCACGCGCCCAGCCCTCGGCATTCTCGGCGCGGGCGACCTCGGCCTCGATATGGGCGCGGGTCGCTTCCACGGTCATGCCCAGGGTGTCGCGGTAGAGCGCCGCGGTCTCGACGAAGCGGCGTGGGCTGATGTCACCATTGCCGTCGGGCAGATGCACGCGGATGGCGTCCACGTCGGTGTCCATGCCGATCAGCAGGATGTCGGGGGCGGCGCCGTGACCGTAAGTGTTCTCGACCGCGACACGCAGTTCGTTGAGGCGCGCGAGGGCGGAATCGGTCGCCTTCAGGTCGTTGCTGCCGTGCGCCGCGCAGCCCTGGTCGCAGGGATTCGAGGTGCTGTAGTGATACACCGCGACCTTCAGGTACTTGCCGTGCTCGCACTCGGGGATGCCGCCGCTCAGTCGCTCGAGTTCCCGGTGCGTCCAGTCCGTGACGTCCATTTCGACGTCGAACATGGCGCCGGCATAGGCCTTGACCATGATCGAGGGCGCCGGCGCCATGCGCAGCACGAAGGGCAGCAGGCCCTGCAGACGGCCATCGGCGCAGGGGCTGATGTCCAGGGTGTGGTAGCCGCAAGCGCGGATGAACGACTCGTCGAGGGTCATGCGCTCGCGCCAGGAGGCCTGGTCGTTTTCGGCCTGGTCGACGCACTGCTTGAAGCTGCGGAAGATGCAGTAGGAATGCAGCGCGCGCAGGTCGAGCCCGGAGACCCAGGCCTCGCCCAGGAGGGCGTTCGGCAGTTCATAGCCGAGCCGCTCGCGCGCCAGGTGCTGCGCGCGCGGCACAAAATCGAGTTCATGCTGCTCCGCCGACAGCGCCTTCAACGTATCGACGATCGCGGCGAAACGGCTACGCACGGCTTGCTCGTAGGTGGAAAGGCTGCGATTCAGTTGCGGGTCGACCAACGCATGTTCGCAACGCTGCCCGGCGGCGATGACACAGGCCGGGTTGGCCGGCGCCGTGTTCGTCTGGGGGAGCGTGCCCGCTTTGCGCATGGCGACCAGTCGTTTACGCGTGTTCACGATCTATCCTCAGCCTCGCGCGCCGCCGGACAAGGTCACGACCGCGCCCTTGTTGGTGGTGCCGGAAGAGCCAGTGATGCGACTTTCCTGGGGTTCTGGATGCTCGATGACTTCACGGAAGCGCGCGGCGTTCATGCCCATGCCCCGCGGATTACCGCGTTCCGTCGGATTGCGCGACAGACTGGACGGGCCTTCCGTGCCGGTCACCCGGCTCATCGCGTTCCAGGCGTCACCGGTCACCCGGCGTCCTTCCTGGCTGCCTTCGCCGGTGAGACGACGCGCGGCTTGCACGACTTCTTCCTGCGTGGCGACCACCGCGACTGTGTCGCGATGACGGAACTCCGGCGTGCCGGTGATCAGGCCATTCGCCTTGTTGACCGGCCCGGTGATCCGCTGACTGTTGTAGGCGGAACCGGTGACGTCGTTGCTGCGCTGCTGCCTGGCGACGCGCGCGGGACTGCTGACGCTGAAGTCCATCGGCGCTTGCGGACGCGCGGGTTCAACCCAGGCCTTGGCGCGGGAAACGAATCGCCCGCTGGTGACACATTCGGCGACGGCATTGTCGGGACCGATATAAGGTGTGCCACTGACCACTTCACACGCCCCTTTCTGATCGCCGGTCATGACCGAGCCACCCGCGCCGGGACGGTCGCCGGTGACGGCGGTACTGGGAATGATCGCGCTGGTGCGGATACGTGCCTCCTGCGCCAGCAGGGCCGGCGACTCGCAAAAACTGTTGTACTGACCACGGCCGATATAAGGCGTGCCGCTGATGGGCGAACAGCCACCCGACTCCGCGCCGGTGACGCGCGCGGAGCGGCCCACATAGGCGCCGGTGACGGGCTGGCCACGCCAGGTTTGATCGATCGCGACCTTGGCTACGGGAGCGACCGGGGTGCTGGCATCACAAACAGCCTGTTGCTGGTTGGCGCCGATGTATTCTGTTCCGGTGACGGATTTGCACCCACCCATCTCGTCACCGGTTACTTTTGGGGAGCGGCCGACCTCCGTGCCGGTCAGCGTGCGGCCCGCGAGGGTCTGCATGCTTGCCACTTTCTTGGGGCCGGTGCTGTCGCACAACGCGCCGAAGTTCTCCGCCGTGTAGTACTGAGAGCCGGTGATGCTGCGGCAGGAGCCCGGCTCATCGCCAGTCACCTTTTCCGAGCGGCCGACTTCTGAACCGGAGACCGGTTGCTGGGCACGCGAGGACATCACGCTGACCTTGCGCGGCGCGCTCGGCGCCTCGGTATTGCACACCGTGCTGTACTGCTCTCGCGCCAGGTACTCGGTACCGGTGATGCCGCGGCAGGCACCGGTTTCGTCGCCGGTGATCTTGCTGGTATGACCGACGGCGGTGCCGGTGACCGCCATGCCATGGCTGGTATGGGTCCGCGCCACTTTTTCGGGCGCCTGCGCCGAGGTCGTGGTCTGCGGGTAGCCGGTGCCGGTGATCGAGCGGTCGGCGCCCTGCTCACCGCCGGTCACGCCGGCGGGACGATTGACCAGGGTGCCGGTGATCGATTTGCCCTTGGGCGAGTCGCTCATCACCACCTTGGCCGGCGCGGGAGCCGGACGGCTGCCACAGAACTGGTCGAAACGCTCGGCGGCGAGGTATTCGGTGCCGGTGATGCCGCTGCACGCGCCCACTTCATCGCCGGTGACATTGATCGCGCGGCCTACTTCGGTGCCGGTGACCTTGTGCTCGCGCACGGTGTTGCTGACGCCGACCTTGGCCGGACCCGGCTGCGGGCGCGTCGTGCACAGCGTTTCGAACTGCTCGCTGCCGACGTATTCGGTGCCGGTGACGGGGCGGCAGGAACCGGGCTCGTTGCCGGTCACCTTCTTGCTGCGCTCCACCATGGTGCCGGTGACGCTCTGGCCGGACAGGGTGTGACCCTCTTCGACCTTGGCCGGCGCGGGCACCACATTGCGGGCGCGCATGCGGCCCGAGGGGCGCGCGGCCTTGTTGCTGGCCTCGGTACGGCCGGCGAGCGACTGCACCAGACGGTGTTGCATCGCCACCTGGCGACCCGTCGCGCCCTTGGTGATGGCGGCCTGCCAATCCTGCATCGGCATGGATGCGGCGATCTTGGTCGCCTGCGCCACCCGCTTGAGACCCGCCTTGCCGTCCTGCGACAAGGCGGCGCGGCGCGCCTTCGCCAGCGCGCGCCCGGTGGGCAGTTCGGTGGTCTTGTTCTTGATCGTGGTGGCCGGGGCGGTGATCGCGGCTGCGGTCATCAAGCTGGCGCTCGACGCGACGCTGTTCGCGGACTTGTCGCCACATCCGCCGGGCGCGCCATTGCAACCGCAACCGCAACCTTGGGTGGCCGGCTTGACCTCAACCGACTCGCGGGTGGGACGAACCCGGCCGCTGGGACGCGCGGCGGTCGGCTTCAGCGCGGCCTTGCCGGCCTGGCTCAATGCCTCTCGGCGCGCGCGGCTGGCGTTGCGCCCGGCCGACGCGGCCTGGTTCTGCGCCATCAGCGCCGCGACGGCGGCGGGAGATACCGTGGAGGCCTGCCGCACCGAGACCGGTTCGGCTTGCGCGGCCGGCGCGGCTTGCGCAACTCGCGGTTGCGCCGGCTTGCTGGCGCTGGCCGTCTTCATCACACCTGCCTTGCCGTGCAGGGCCATGGCCTGCCTTCGCTTCAAGGCCAACTCGCGACCCGACAGGGTTGCGGTGGCCGCACTATCTGTGGCTAGTGTCATCACTCACCTCGGACTTCTTTGGGGGGTTGCTGAGGCTGCGAACCTGCAGATCCGCAGCCTCAGCAAGCACGGTACTGAACCATTTCTGGTCATGGCGCCGGAACGACGCGCGTTCCGGCGCAATCAGCACGCTCAGCGGTAGACCACGAAGGCCATGCCCTGGCTCTGCGCGTAGTTGTCATAGGCAACGAAGCGGACCAGGTGGTCGGGGAACTCGCGGTGGCAGGCTTCGATTTCGGCCAGGACGGCGTCGATCGACTGCTCGCCGAAGAAGGGCAGCTTCCACATGTACCAGTAGTTGCTGGTGGCGGCGGTGCCTTTCTCGGTGTGCTCGACGGACGGGTTCCAGCCCTGGGCGATGCAGTAGGCGATCTGGCGCTGCACCTGTTCGGCCGTCATCGACGGCAGATACGAGAAGGTTTCGTACTTGCGGGTGGCTTTGTAAGCTTGAACAGCCATGTCAGTTTCCTTTCAGATATTTGTGTGGGGCAGGGGGCGCTGGGGCGGGAATTCACAGTCCGTGCCGTGAATTCCGTGGTCCCCGTAGCAACGTCCTGAATCCTGATTACTTGTTCGCGATGTCCAGCTTGTCGACGGTGTCGAACTCGAACTTGATCTCT
>CAZONS010000191.1:0-6931 GCA_964581195.1 uncultured Thiobacillus sp.
CGTGGTCGCGCCGCCGGAACGGGCGCGGCGTGCGCACCGGCCAGCGGTGGAACAGACGCAGCTTCTCGATGCGGCCGTCGGGCAGCTTCACTCGCCCGATCACGTCGTCGAGGGTGTAATCACCCTCCGGCGCCAGATCCATCAATTCGCCATGGATCAGCGGCGGCGTGAGGATGCGGTGAACGATGGACGCCGTCTCCTGGACGCTGCCGAGGACGTCGCCGCCATCGACATGGGTCGCGTTGCGGCGCTGCGGGTCGGGGATGAAGTGCCAGGGTTGATCGCGCGGCAGGGAGGGCACGGACACCCCCCGGGCGATACGGTCGCCACTCTTTTCCCGCACGGCGTTCAGCGGTCGCTGCACACCATCGAAAATGGCATTGAGCAGGCCGGGGCCAAGTTCCACGGAGAGCGGCCAGCCGAGGCCCTCCGCCACTTCGCCGGGCCGCAGGCCGGCGGTGTCCTCGTAGAGTTGCGCCAGCGCGGTGTCGCCGTCACGGCCGATCACCTCGCCCACCAGGCCGATGCGGCCGACCCGGACCTGTTCGCCGATCACGGTTTGCGGCAGTTGCAGCTTGACCAGCGGACCGTTGATTTCGAGGATTTTGCCCATTTCAATCTCTGTAATGACGTGTGGTGGTCGGGTCAGCCATGAACCAGCGTTCCCAGGTCCGGCGCGCTGGCGAACAGGCGTTCCATCGCCACGCGGGCCAGTTCGTCCGCCAGGCGCGACTGGCGCGCCTCGAAGGTCTGATCGTATTGCGCCCGGTTGTCCGCCAGGCGCACCCGCAGGCCGCCCTCGCTGATCATGCCGTGCGTGACCAGCTCGATCACGCGGCCAGGCGCGGCGCGCCGCTTGATGTCGTCCCAGACCATGGCGACCCGGGGCTGGTCCACGGGGCGCACCTCGGCGACCAGTTCGCCCGCCGGCAGGGCCTCGGCGGCGACCGCCAGCCATTGCTCCAGCACCTGGAGATAGCGCTCGTCATCATCGACCAGTTCCTGGAAGGCCAGTTGCACCCCCGACAGGGTGGCTTCGGTCAGGGCCCAGCGCAAGCGATCCAGCTCAGCCGCGAGCCGCGTCTCCGCCGCCTGGACCTGGCGGCGCACCTGACGCTCGGCCTCGGCCTTGGCGGCCAGCACCTCGCGCTCTTCGGCGAGGCGAATCCGCTCCGTGGCCTCGTTGAGGATCCGCGCCTTGCCCGACTCGGCGCGTTCACGCTGTTCCCGCGCCAGGCTTTCCGCCTGCCGAATCAGCGCCTGCTCCAGTTGGGTGACTTGTGCGTTCACTTCCATGTCGTCTCTCCAGGTTCACGATTCAGGGCTAGGGGTTCCCGGAAGAACGCGCCCCGGACCTTGCTCCTTGCTCTATTTCAGCGCCTCCGGCCCCAGTACCGAACGGACCACCTCATCGACCGCCGGCGCGTATTCCTGCGGTGACGACAGCGGCGGCAACTCCGTCACCACGATGCGGCCCCCCTCGTTGCGCAGGCGGTTGAGCCAGGCGCCCCCGCCATGCGCGAGATGCGACTCCAGCAGGACCAGCGCCTCGCTGCCTTCCTTGACCAGTTGCGCGAGCACCTCCTCGACCCGGGCTGCATCGGCGTCGGGATGGACCTCCGCGCCGATCAGGCTGAAACCTTCGGTCAGGCCGGCGCTGCCCAGCACGACCAGGCGTCCGCCACTGGAGGGAATGTCCGTTTCCGGCCGCATCGAAGGCACCTAGATCTTGCCCAGCAACAGGATGGACATGACCAGACCGTAGATCGCCACGCCTTCCGCCAGGCCCATGTAGATCAGGGTGCGGCCGAACATCTCCGGCTTTTCGGCGATCACCGCCAGCGCGGCGGAGCCGACCGGCCCCAGCGCGATGCCGGCGCCGATGGCGGCCAGCGCGGTGGGCAGGCCGATGCCGATCAATGCCAGCCCCTTGCCCAGGGAGATGTCCACCGCCGCGCCGACCACCGGCTCCGCCGCCATGACTTCCTGCACGCCCAGCATCAGCGTGCCCGCCAGCGCCAGGCCGAACACCAGGATATTCGCCAGCACCCCCCCCTTCAGCCAGGGCGACGTGGGCAGGGAGCGCGGGTTGAATTCCAGCCACACCCCCGCGCCGATCGTTGCAACCACGGAAAAACCCATCAATGCGATCAGCCAGCTCATTTCTTTCTCCTAATCAACCAATCAAAGCGTTACTTGGCGCCCATCAACCTGAGCGGCACGAACTCGGTGCCATCGCCGTTGAAAAAGCGGGAAAATCCTTCGTAATACATCAGACGCAGTGCCTGGATGGCGACGATTCCGCCTTCCAGCACGATGATCACCACATTGCCCAGAAGGATGGTCAGCCAGTGCCCGGCGGTGCCGAGCCCGTTGGCCAGCGTGAACACGGCCAGGGCCAGGGCCACGTGATTGAGACTGAACGCCGCCACCCGCATGAAGGAAAGCGTGTTGGCGAACAGGTTGATCCCTGTTTCCAGGGTTTCGATGGCGGTGACCAGCGCGCGCTCCCCCGGGCTGGCCGGCGTTTCCACCCATTTGAACACCGCGACCGTGGTGATGCCGAGCACAGCCAGGAGCCACGCCGGCGTGGCCAGGCCGGCGACGGCCGGCAATCCGGCGAACGCGGCGAGCCCGGTCGCGGTGCCCAGATAGAACACCAGACCGGCCAGGCCGGTGGAGTCGAACAGCGCCTCGGCGCGGTGCCCCGCCACCAGCTTGTTCCAGATGTTCGCCAGCAAGGTGAAGACGATGAAGCCGATGCCGAACAGGATGGCCACGGAGAGGACACGGATCGGATCATGCAGGGGCGACAGCCAGAGCGGCTCGATCATGTCCTCATAGCCGAAGATGCTGCCGTAGAGGAGTCCGAAGCCCATCGACGAGGCCCCCGCTCCGATGCCCACCCAGGCCACCCGTCCCAACTTGCGATAGAGCAGCGCGGCGAGCAGCAGGATGACGCCGCCGTGGCCGACATCGCCGAACATGGCGCCGAAAAGTAGCAGGTAGGTGAGCGCGAACATGAGCGAGGGATCGAATTCGCCATACCGGGGGATGCCGTAGCTCTTCACCAGGGGCACGAAGGGGCGCAACCAGAAGGGATAGTGGTGCCGCGAGGGCACCTGGTCGTTCTCATCGGCGCGCGGCTGACGCGTCTCGATCAGGTAACGGCCATGGAACCGCTCTTCAAGCGCCTGGTTCAGCTCGGGCAGGGCCTGCCGCGGCACCCAGCCGGTGAACACCGCGAGCGCGCCCTTGCCGCGCACGCCATTGACCGAGGCCTCGGCCAGGGGACGCGCCAGCGCCAGCTGTACGCGCGCGCCCTGGATGCGCTCACCGAAACGCGCGAGGTTGTCGTTGATCACGCGGCAATGCGCGGAATGCGAGGTTTCCAGCCGCTCGTTCTCCTGCGCGAGGTAGCGACGCACGGCTTCCGGATGGCTCTGCAACTCCTCGGGCACCGGCAGGTCGCGCCATCCCGCCTGCGACAACACCCCGCCCATGCCCTCCTCACCGCCGCGCGGGCCGGCGATCACGGCGAAGGCCTGGCCTTCGTGGGTATCGAAGACCGAGAGCAGATAACCCGCCAGGACCAGGGACTCCTTGAGCCGCTGCACGTTGCCCGAGGGCAATTGGCCGAGGCGCGCGTCGAGCAGCGACTCGGCGTTGAACAAGCGGGAGATATCCAGGTCCAGGGACTCCAGACGGGTGAAGGTCTCGCGCAGGGCGGCCAGGCGCTTGCGCTCCTCCTCGATGCGCTGCTCCGCGTGACTGGTGGACGAACAGGTCAGCCAGAGGGTCTTCAGCCAGTCATTGAGTTCAGTCAGTTCCGCGAGATTCGGCGCGACCGCGTCGCGCGGTACTGGCGGCATCTCGCCGCCACAGTGTTCGAGAATCTTGCCGAGACGGCTGTCGGCTTCCTGGAACACCTCGCGGTATGGCTCCGCCGGCGCTTCCGGAATGCGCTCGTCACGCGCCGATACCGGCGCGAAGACCCCATGCCGGGCCAGCAGCAGGGCCGCATCCGGCGCTTCGCTGACAAGCAGCCAAAGGGTGACGCGGGACATCGGCTGGGCGCGGAACATCAGAGGCCCTCCTGCGCGAGCTGCCCGACCGTTTGCGTGATCATGGCGGTGGACAGATTCAGGTTGCGGCCGCGCATGATCGCGCGCACCGAGCGCAGATCGCGCTCGCGCAGGATCAGGTAGGCGAAGGCGCGAACGATGCCAGGCGCGCTGGAGCGCAGCACCTTCGCGGCGGCATCCGCGGCATCGCGGTCCATGCGGCTGAACACCTCGGGAATGGTGACCGCGTCGGCGATGCTCCTGCGCATGCCCTCGGGCAATGCGGCGATCACCTCCTCCACGCTGGACAGCGCCGCCAGGCCCTTGAGACGCTGACTCGACAGACCATAGTGGGATTCGACCAGAAGGTAGTAGACCTGAGCCGGCGGCAGCTTGTAGTTGAACCGGTAACGCAGCAGCCAGACCAGGTTGATGCGGTCGACCAGTGGCCCCATGAGGCGGCGCAGCGCCTGGCCGTGCCGGGTCTCCAGCTCTCTGGCGCGCCGGGCCAGGCCCTCGTAATAGCCGCGGTCGAGCGCGGCATCGAGCAGGAAGGGGTCGTGGCTCTCCTCGAAGGCCTCCCGCGCCTGACGGACGATGCCGGCGTAATGCCCGGACTCCAGTCGCCGCAGCAATTCCGCCACATTCTCGGCATGGGTCAGGTCCTGGACGTCCAGGCGTCCGAACGCGCCCATGGGCGTGAGGCGGCCGAGCAGGATCGCGGCGCGCTCGCCGGTCATCTTGCCGCGCAGCAGGGTTTTCAGGTTGGTGACCTCGAAACGCTCGGTCCAGTAGAGCAGGAATGCGCGCGCGGAGCCGGTCAGCGGTCGCAGCAGCACCAGGGTTTCGTCCAGCAATTGGGCGATGATGCCCTTCTCCAGGGAATGCAGGTCGTTGCCGGGAAGCAGGTCGGCCAGCGAAGTCAGTCCGCCATCGGTCAGAACCCGCGGAATTTCCGCGACCGGAGCCCGCAACAGCGTGCGGAAATCCTCCTCCAGCCAGAGTCGACTGGCGAAGATGCTGACGCGCGTGTTCAGGTAGGCGGACATGGCGTCTCGACCATCACATCCGCGCGCGCGGCGACGCCGCGCAGGAGGGGCAGACCAGGGCGGGCATGTCGACTCACACGGAGGGGTCGAGCAACAACGCCAGCGCGGCGTCGACCGCCTCCTGTTCATGCCGGGAGGCCATATCGCGCAGGCTGCGCTGACGTTCCTCGTATTTGCGCGCGAGTTCCGCCACCGCCTGATCGGCGCGACCGCGCGCCTCCTTCAGAAAAGGCGCCCGCAACTCCGCGCGTGACGCCTCGTAGCGCGCCTCGGTCTCACGCGCGCTGGCCAGCGCGGCGTCGAGGATGCGCTGCCGTTCTTCGTTCGCCGCGTCGATGATGCCTTGCGCGCGGGCTTCCGCTTCCAGTAGGCGCTTGAGAGGGTCTTCCATTTTCGTCTTCTCGACCCGTCGACGGGTCAACTCGGATAAGGGTTGGTCGGGGTCCATCCCAAGGTTGCCACGGCGTGCCCGGTCCCTCTGAACCGGCATCCCGCGTCAAGGCCGTACCGGCATTCCGCGCGACGCCCGCCCAGAGCGTTCCACAACTCGCGCGAGCATGAACCGGGCACCCGTGTTCGCGATGCTCGTGGCTGTCCAGGTTGGGGACAGGCCTCATCACCCACCCCACCCGCGGATTTTCAGCTCGACATGTTCACGTGTCATTTCACACCACCTTGATCATCCCTTTGCGGGGAAGCAGGGGGGCTTATTTCACTTTCACCTGGACCAGTTCCTCGCCATCCGGATCGGTCACATGCACCGCGCAAGCGATGCAGGGGTCGAAGCTGTGGATGGTGCGGAGGATTTCGATCGGCTGTTTCGGGTCATGCATGACATGGTTGTGCTGCAGCGCCGACTCGTAAGCGCCGGGTTGCCCCTGGGCATCGCGCGGGCCGGCGTTCCAGGTGCTCGGCACCACGGCCTGGTAGTTGCTGATGCGGCCGTCGTCGACCACCAGCCAGTGGCTCAGTCCGCCACGCGGCGCTTCCATCAATCCCACGCCCTGCATGTGGCTGGGCCAGGTGGACGGGTCCCAGTACTGGTCGTTGAAGGTGCGCACGTCACCCGCCTTGATGTTGGCCATCAGGCTGTCGAACATGTCCTGCATGGCGTCCGCGACGACCTTGGACTCCAGGCCGCGCGCGGCGGTGCGACCGAGGGTGGAGAACAGCGCGGTGACCGGTACGTCCAGGGTCTTGAGCGTGTAGTCCACCAGTTCCTTGGTCTGTTTGTGGCCGTTGGCGTACATCAGCAACACCCGTGCCAGCGGGCCGACTTCCATGGCCTTGCCCTGCCAGCGCGGCGACTTCAGCCAGGAGTATTTCTGTTCCACTTCCAGGTGTTCGTAGGGCGGCTTCGGTCCGGTGAAGTTGAACTCGGTCTCGCCCTTGAAGGGATGCAGGCCCTGGCCGTCGCCGCCGCCGTACTTGTACCAGGAGTGGCTGACGAACTCCTGGATCTCGTCTTCCTTGTCCAGGTCGATGGGATGGATGGTGGAGATGTCGTGATTGAGGATGACGCCACGCGGGATCAGGAAGGAATCGGTGTCCCAGAAGGACTTGCCGGGCAGGTCGCCGAACGACAGGAAATTGCCGCCGGTATCGCCGATGCCGCCCCATTCCTTGTAGAAACCGGCGATGGCGAGCAGATCCGGAACATAGACCTGGTCGACGAAATCGCGCATCTGCTTGATCACGTTCTGCACCGTCTGCAGACCAACCATGTTGACCGCCGTGGCGGACTGGCTGGCGCTGCGGTTTTCGGCCGCGGTGTGCACCGAGATCGCGGAGGGCACGCCGCCGACGACGAAGTTGGGG
>CAZONS010000192.1:0-6919 GCA_964581195.1 uncultured Thiobacillus sp.
GTCCTTGAGCACGAGCTTCTTGTAGCTGCCGGCCGCGGCATCGGAATAGACCAGCGATTCGGTGCCCTCGCCACCCGCGAAATCGCCGGCTGAAAAGAGATCGATGCCGGTGACCTTGAGCTTGGTCGAGGTCATCGAGCCGACGTAGCGCGCCACGCCGTGCTCGGCGAGGTGGTTGGCGCACACCTTGGCCTGTTCGAACAGCGGGGCGACCAGGCCGTAGGCGGTGCCGCGATGGCTGACGCATTCGCCCACCGCATAGATGCGCGGGTCGTAGGTCTGCATGGTGTCGTTGACCACGAGGCCGCGGTTGCAGTGCAGGCCCGCGGACTCCGCGAGTTCGGTGTTCGGGCGGATGCCGACGGCCATCACCACGAGGTCGGCGGGGACGGTTTCGCCGTCCTTGAATTGCACCGCGCCCACGCGTCCCTGCGCAGAAGGCAGCAGCGCCGCCGTCTGCTTCTGCAACAGGAAGTTCAGCCCTTTCGCTTCCAGGTTTTGCTGCAAGAGGCGCGCCGCGGGTTCGTCGAGCTGGCGGTCGAGCAGCCAGGAACCGAGGTGCACCACCGTGACCTCCATGCCGCGCAGCTTCAAGCCGTTGGCCGCCTCCAGGCCGAGCAGGCCGCCGCCGATCACCACCGCGTGCCTGTAGTTGGCGGAGGCGGCGATCATCGCGTCGACGTCGGCGATGTCGCGGAAGCCGATCACGCCGGCCAGCTTCGCGCCGGGCACCGGCAGGACGAAGGGCTTGGAGCCGGTCGCCAGCAGCATGCGGTCGTATTCGACGCGGGTGCCGTCGTCGGCCTCGACGAAGCGGTTCTTGCGATCGATCTTCACCACCTTCTTGCCGGTGTGCAGGGTGATGCCCATTTCCGCGTACCAGTCGCGCGGATTGAGGATGATCTGTTCCACCGTCTGCTCGCCGGCCAGCACCGGCGACAGCATGATGCGGTTGTAGTTGGGGTGCGGCTCGTCGCCGAACACCGTGATGTCGTATTGATCGGGCGCCGCGCGCAGCAGTTCTTCCAGGGTGCGCATCCCGGCCATGCCGTTGCCCACCAGGACGAGTTTCATCCGCGCCGTCTTGGGCAGGGATGCGTGGGAGTGGTCTGTAGTCGCCATGTCTGTCTTCCTTTGGCCAAAAAAAAACGGCGTCCACCCCCAGGGGGGAGGACGCCGTTGTCCAGAGTCGCTGAAGCGAGTGTCTGGTAGAGGATAAGCAATCCATATGCCACATTTCATCGCCATGAAAAACAGTCACTTGCGTTGCGGCATCACGCATCACGCACCGGATGGGTGCGCCATGCACCGGCATGTGCGCGGGTGCTATCGCCTTCCCCCATTGCGCCAGACATGTCGAGCGGTCGCGCGCGCGCCCTGGGGTGGCTCACTCTGTTGCTCGACGACCCGCGCCGCTCATCCCGCGCGGTGGTGGCGCGGCCCCAGGGCATTGGACGGCGGCGGCGGATCGGGTCGCCTCGCCCACGACACTGGTCTTCGCGTTTCCGGAGGGCACGGTCGACATGCTCCCCACATTGGCCCGCCCCGCTTCCGAACGACCGGTCGCTTGCTCGTGCGCCGACGACAAATGTCTACCGGAAATAGTTCATTTGCCTGATCTTTTGCCCATTCTCAGCACCCATGCTCATGCGTAATATGCGACCCGCTACACAAAGTAGTCTTTTTTGCAAAAAAGGAGATTCCCATATGAAAGCGATCGTCTTCGCCGCTGTTGCTGCTCTGTCCCTGACTTCCGGTATCGCCGCCGCCGACCAGTCGCTGGCTCAAAAAAGCGCTTGCCTGAGCTGCCATCAGCTCGACAAGAAAGTGGTGGGTCCCGCGCTCAAGGATGTCGCCAAGAAGTACAAGGGTGATGCCGGCGCCGCCGACCATCTGTTCAGCGTGATCAAGAAGGGTGGCAAGGGCGTCTGGGGTCCGGTTCCCATGCCCCCGCACCCGCAGGTGTCCGACGACAACGCCAGGAAGTTGGCGGCCTGGGTCCTGTCCCTCTAAGCTTGGCCTTCCAGGCAAAAAAGCCGGGTTCGCCCGGCTTTTTTCATTGTTGACCCGCATCCGCTACCCCGAATCACATGGCCGACCCCGAACTCCTCCCCGTCACCCTGCTGACCGGTTTCCTCGGCAGTGGCAAGACCACGTTGCTGAACCATCTGCTGCGCCATCTGCCCCTCACCGCCGTGGTCATGAACGAGTTTGGCGAGATCGGCCTCGATCACCAGTTGCTGGAGGAGACGCGCGGGCCGCTGGCGCTGCTGTCCGGCGGCTGCATCTGTTGCCAGGTGCAGGGCGCGCTGGCGCCGACCCTGAAGAATCTCTACATGGGCCGTCGCGACGGCAAGCTGCCGCCGTATGAGCGCGTCGTCATCGAGACCACCGGCATCGCCGACCCGGCCCCCATCCTCGATACCCTGATCGCCGACCGCTGGATTGCCGCCCGCCACAAGCTCGATGGGGTCCTGACCACGGTGGATGCTGTACTCGGCGCCGGCCAGTTGGATGAACATTACGAAGCGGTGCGCCAGGTGGCGGTGGCCGACCGCCTGCTGCTGACCAAAACCGATCAGGCCCATGACGCCGACATCGCCACCCTGCGCGCCCGTCTTGCACAACTCAATCCCGCCGCGCCCCTCCTCGACGTGGTGAATGGCGTCATCGATCCGACCCTGATCACCGGTCTGGGACTGTTCAGCAGCGAGGGCAAGCATCCTGACGTCGGCCGCTGGCTGGCGCTGCAGCGTTACAAACCGGCCGCGGCCTCCGCGCTCGGCGGCAAGCCGCGCGCTACCGCGACGGCAATGCATGACGGGCGGATCCGCGCCTTCAGCCTCAGCTTCGACGAGCCACTGGACTGGGTGGGCGTCAGTTCCGCGCTGGAAATGCTGCAGGCCTTCAAGTCACCGAACCTGCTGCGCATGAAGGCCATCGTCAACGTCAAGGGCAAGGATCATCCAGTCGTGCTGCATGGGGTGCAGCACATCTTCTACCCGCCGGCGGAACTGGCGGCCTGGCCCGACGACGACCACCGCAGCCGCTTCGTGTTCATCACCGCCGACCTGGAGGAGGCCTTCGTCGCCAAACTGCTGGCGGACTTCACCCAGGCGGCGGCCAGTGGCATCGTCTGACGAAGTCGGTCAGATCGCGTCGTTGCCCTCCGCCGCCACTTCGCCGATGGTCTTGTGACAGGTGCAGCGCACGCTGCCGCCGCTGACGTTGCTCCGGATGTCCTGCATGCGCGCCTGGCAGGCTTCACGATTGTCGAAGAATTCGGCCTTGCCGATTTTGGCGGGCTCGCCGGGTGACAGGGATAGAAAGGTCAAGAGAACCAGGCTTTTCATGATGGCCATCCATAAAAATGATTAATGACCATATATAAGCACATAATGATATTCGGCGTTAACCGTCAGGTACGGGTTGAACGATCTTGCAGTCCATGATGTTGCCGCAACGCAATACTCCCAAGGGAGTATCCGGCGGGCCGGCGCGGCATCCGCCCGCGGTCAGTCGGCGAATCGCCCGCGCAGATAGGCGATGATGTCGCTGGATTCGTACATCCAGTGTTCCCGGCCCTGTTCATCCAGCCGCCACAGACACGGCACCGTGGGCTTGCCTCCCCCTTGCAGGAGGGCCGCGCGATGGGCCGGGTCGTGCTGGGCATCGCGCAGTTCGATGTTCAGGGACAGGCGACGCATTTCCTGCCGCACCTTGATGCAGAACGGACAGGTCTTGAACTGGTAGAGGGCCAGATCGCGGCATTGCTGGTCGATGCGTTGCTGCGCCTCGGGTGAGCGGACCAGGCCCTCGGGGGCGCTCAGCTGTTCACGCAGCAGCAGGAAGGGGCCGAGGATCAGCCGCAGGGTCTTGAAGAAGGTTCTGAATAGCCATTTCATGGTCGCGTCTCGATGCGTGGTGAGGGACGATGCCGGTGTCGCCAACCTCAGGGTTTCGGTCGCCGCCGAATGCTGGCGTTGGCGCGGGAGACCGTTTCCGTCTCGGCCTCGCCGGGGATGTCGAGGATGCGGACCTTCACCGTCCGGCCCTTGATCTTGCCGGCGGCGAGGCGGCGTTGCGCCTGATCCGCGATGTCCCGCGCCACCGCGACATAGGTGTTGAACTCGCCGACGTTGATCTTGCCGATCTGGCCCGCGCTGAAGCCGGCCTCGCCGGTGAGGGCGCCGAGCACGTCGCCGGGACGGATCTTGTCCTTGCGGCCGCCGAGGATCTGCAGGGTGGTCATCGGCGGCAGCAGGGGCTGGTCACTGGCCGGGGGCAGTTCATCGATGGGGTGCCATTCCACCTCGGTGCCGGTTTCCTTGACGATGTTGGCGACCCGTCGCATCTGGTTGGGACTGGCCAGGCTCAGCGCCCAGCCATCCTGGTCGGCACGGCCGGTGCGGCCGATGCGGTGGATGTAGACCTCGGGGTCGGGGGTGACATCGACGTTGATCACCGCTTCCAGTTGCGCGATGTCCAGGCCGCGCGCCGCGACGTCGGTCGCCACCAGCACGGAGCAACTGCGGTTGGCGAACTGGATCAGCACCTGGTCGCGCTCGCGCTGCTCCAGTTCGCCATGCAGGGCGAGCGCGTGGAAGCCCTGGGCGCGCAGCACCTTCAGCAGGTCGCGGCATTGCTGCCGGGTGTTGCAGAAAGCGAGTGTGCTGACCGGCCGGAAGTGGTTGAGCAGGCGGGCGACGGCTTCCAGTCGCTGTTCGTTGGCCACTTCGTAGAAGCGCTGGCGGATCTTGTCGCTCTCATGCCGTTCCAGCAGCTTCACCTCGCGCGGCAGGCGCAGGAACTGGCGGCTGAGCTGGGCGATGGCGTCCGGGAAGGTGGCGGAGAACAACAGGGTCTGGCGCCGCTTCGGGCACTGCTTCGCCACGAACACCATGTCGTCGAAGAAGCCCATGTCGAGCATGCGGTCGGCCTCGTCGAACACCAGGGTGTTGAGCGCGTCGAGATTGAGGCTGCCGCGCTGCAGGTGGTCGAGAATGCGGCCTGGCGTGCCCACAACGATGTGGGCGCCGTGCTCCAGGCTGGCCATCTGGGGGCGCATGGTGGTGCCCCCGACCAGGGAGAGAATCTTGATGTTGTCCTCGGCGCGCGCAAGACGCCGGATTTCCTGGGTGACCTGATCGGCCAGCTCGCGGGTGGGACACAGCACCATGGCCTGGACCGCGAAGAGACGAACGTTCAGGTTGGCCAGCAGGGGGAGCGCGAAGGCCGCCGTCTTGCCGCTGCCGGTCTTGGCCTGGGCGATCAGGTCGTGTCCCGCCAGGGTCAGCGGCAGGCTGGCGGCCTGGATCGGGGTCATGCTCAGGTAGCCGAGACGGCGCAGGTTCTCCAGCGTCGCGGGCGAGAGGGGCAGTTGCGCGAAGGCGTCGGCCGGAAGGGGGGATGGATTGGTCATGCCGGATTATACGGGCGGCGCGTCCGTGAAAAGAAAACGGCTGGCCGAAGCCAGCCGTTGTCTGGGCGAGGCGCGCGCTCAGTGCGCCTGCACGCCGGGGCCGAAGAAGCGGTAGCCCATGCGCATCTGGCGGCTGCGCTCGAAACGCTTCTTGTCGGCGCCGCTGGAGAAGCTGGCGGCAATGGCGTCGAAAGCCTGTTTCGCCCAGCCGCCATCCAGCAGCAGATCGGAAACACCCTCGGCCCAGCGCAACTTGTCGTTGGCGGAGGCCAGCTTGCCACCGCAGGCGGTCATCAGCGGGCCGATCTCGGAGGCGGGCAGTTCGTAGGACTTCAGGCGGGTGGCCAGTTGCACGCAGGCATCGCCGCTGGCGCAGACTTCCACGGCCTTGTTGAACAGGGCATTGGCGGCGGCGTTGTCGCCGATGTCGCGGTACAGCTTGGCGATGTGGGCCAGCGCGAAATGATCCTTGGCGTGCGCGGCGCCTTCACCCAGCAGCTTGGCGGCCATGGCGGATTCGCCGAGGGCGGTCTGCACGGTCTCCGCCATCTTGGTGTAGTCGTAGGGATTGCCGCCGAGTTCACGCTCGTCCACGAACACCAGGGCGCGGGCGCGACCGTATTCGTGGTCCTTGAGTTCGGTGGCGCAGGTCATGATGATCTCGCGGAACCAGACGAAGTCGGCTGCGGAGGCGACGCTCTCGTCCAGCAGCTTGCCCAGCCAGTGCTTGTCGCCGAGACGGTCGACGGCCAGGATCAGGGACTTGAAGCGGGCGAAGTGGAAGTCGCCCTCGCCACGCATCTGGTCCTCGGCGGAGCCGAGCAGCTTGGAGGCATAGGAGGCGTCGTCAAGTTCCGCCATGATGCGGTCGGCCAGGCCGATGAACTGCTTGACGGTCTTGGCCTTCTCTTCCTCGTTCTGGATGGCGACATAGATGGCCTGGTTGGCCTCGCGCTTGGCCAGACGTTCCTTGAGACGGTTCACGCGCTCGGCGTCGGCAGCGGCATGCTTGGCGACTGCGTCGACGATCTTGCGCATGTCGTCGAGGTTGTTCACCGCATCCTCGGCATTGCCCAGCATCTCGGTGACGCCGGCGGCGTTGCCGGCGGCGGCGTTGGCCTCGACCAGCTGCAGGAACTCGCCGGTGCTCTGGGCGATGGCGCCACCCTTGGCCAGCACCGCCTGGGTGAAGGCTTCGTTGCCGGCGGCGGCGGCCAGCACCTGCATCAGCGCGGTGAAGTCCTTGGCGGAGTCGAGCGCCTTGTCGTACAGCGCGCCGGCGGCGGCGGGGTCGATCTCGCCCATGGCGCCGGACAGCGTGATCAGGTCGGCCGGGCTGCCGTACTTGGCGGCGCCTTCGTTGATGGTCTCCACAGCCTTGGCCTTGTCGGCCTTGGCCAGCATTTTTGCCAGGCGGGCGAAGTCGGCGGCGCGGCCGCACTTGGTCTTGATCTTGTCGGTGATCTGGCCGAACAGGGCGGCGTCGTTGATCTCGGA
>CAZONS010000193.1:0-4388 GCA_964581195.1 uncultured Thiobacillus sp.
CGAACCTGGATGTGCCTGCTCTGCGGCTACCTCTACGACGAGGCGAAAGGCTGTCCGGATGAAGGCATCGCACCAGGCACCCGTTGGCGGGATGTGCCGCCGAACTGGGCCTGCCCGGAATGCGGCGCCCGCAAGGAAGATTTCGAGATGGTGGCAATTTGATTGCTATCCGTACAGAATGCACGCCACAGTCGTTTGCTCCAGGGAGGAGTAGAGCGGCGGAGATAATGGAGGAATCAATCACATGCGCCGGATAATCGCCACCCTCGTCATCCTGTTCACGGCCGTCCTGGCCGTCAATGCCCACGCAAGAGAAGAACTGCTGCTCAACGTCACCCTGGATTACGACCAGGAACGTGACCACATGGGCACCCAAAGCGTTTTCAACGATCTCGCCAAATATCTTTCCGGCGCCATCGGCCAGCCGGTCAAACTGGTGATGACCCAGAACGCCGAGCGTGTCGGCGAACGCATCCGCACCAACTCCTTCTCCATGCTGCTGGCACCCGCGCAACTGGTCGGCCTGGCCATGCGCAATGGCTACACCCCGGTCGCAAGAACCGAGGCCAATACCGGCCTGGTGCTGGTCGCGCGCAAGACCGCGAATATCAAATCCCTCGAAGACGCGCGCGGCAAGCGTATTGCCCTGCCGCACCAGGAATCGCTGGTGAGTTACCTGTTCAAGGGCGAGATGAACGCCCTCGGCCTGTCTCCCTCCAGTTACTTCCGCCGCACCATGCACATGACCCAATACGGCGCCGTGCTCTATGCCATGGACATCGGCCAGGCCGATCTCGCGGCGATGAAGGAAGACGTCGCCCGCGACTGGATCGCGCGCGACAAGAACGCCGTGGTGGTGAAGACCTTCACCCAGGTGCCCGCCGCCGGCGTGGTGGTCAGCGACAAGCTCGACGCCGGCCTGAAGGACAGGATTCGCTCCGCCTTCACCCAGATCGACAAGGACCTGGAAAAGCGACTGGCCCGGGTCAAGTTCGGCGCCTTCGATCCCGCCGACAAGATCGACTTCGAATATGTCGCCACGCGCGGCTTCTACACCCCGGAAACCCTGCCGGGCGCCAGCATCGTCACCGCCGAACAGGTCCGGAGCCTGATGGCCCAGGGCGTGCCGCTGTTCGACGTGCGCCCCCCGGCGCACCGGCGTGGCGGCTACATCACCGGTTCGGTCGGCGTGCCCTACGACATGAACAGTCCCAAGGAGGTCGAGTACGACGACGGCATCGACCGCTTCGACCTGGCGAAACTGCCCCAGGACAGGAACGCGCCGATGATCTTCCAGTGCAATGGCGCCGAGTGCTGGTTCAGCTACAAGGCCGCGCGCTACATGGTCAAGCGCGGCTTCAAGCGGGTCTATTGGTTCCGCACCGGCCTGCCGGCCTGGAAGGCGGCGGGCTACCCGGTGCAGCAAGGCTCCTGAACTGAGTCGACACGGAGAGCGGAGTGGACGATACCAACAATCTCGCGGGCACCAAGGTCATGGTGATCGACGACAGCAACACCATCCGCCGCAGCGCGGAAATCTTTCTCCTGCAGACCGGATGCGAAGTGATCCTGGCGGAGGATGGCTTCGACGCCCTCGCCAAGATCGCCGATCACCTGCCGCACGTGATCTTCGTCGACATCATGATGCCGCGTCTGGATGGCTACCAGACCTGCGCCCTGATCAAGAAGAACACGCGATTCCGCGACACGCCGGTGATCATGCTGTCGAGCAAGGACGGCCTGTTCGATCGCGCTCGCGGTCGCATGGTCGGCTCCGACGAGTATCTGACCAAACCCTTCACCAAAGACACCCTGCTCGATGCCGTGCGCCGCCATCGCGCGCGCGGCGAATGAATCAAGGCTCCCAGAGGAACATCATGCCGATCAAGACCATTCTGGTCGTGGACGACTCGCCCACGGAACGCTATTTCCTGACCGACCTCCTGCGCAAGAACGATTTCGAAGTCGTCGCCGCGGAAACCGGCGAGGAGGGTGTCGCCAAGGCCAAGCAGGAGCAGCCAGACCTGATCCTGATGGATGTGGTGATGCCCGGCCTCAACGGCTTCCAGGCCACCCGCATGCTCGCCCGCGACCCCGCGACCAAGGCCATCCCGGTCATCATGTGCACCACCAAGAACCAGGAGACGGACCGGGTCTGGGGGCTGCGCCAGGGCGCCGTCGACTACCTGGTGAAACCGATCGTGGCCGCGGAGTTGCTGGCCAAGATCCAGGCTCTGGGCCAGTAGGCGGAGCATCGCGGACACATGTCGGACAAGCAAAGTCTTCGCGACTTCCAGACCCAGCTCGCGGAAAAGCTCAAGGCCGCGCAGGCGGCGACCGGCCCCACATCCAAGCTCGGGTTCATCGCGGGCGGCCGCCACTGGCTGGTCGCCCTGGACCAGATCAACGAAGTGGTGACCGTCTCCGACCTCATCGCCGTGCCCTGGGCGCAGCCCTGGTTTCCCGGTGTCGCCAGCGTGCGTGGCGCGCTCTATGGCTGTACCGACCTGGGTGTCTTTCTGAACCTGGCGCCGTTGTTGCCGCCCGGCGAAGCCCACCTCCTGCTGGCGCATCCCCGCTTCGGCGTCAACGCGGCGCTGCGCGTCGAGCGCACGCTCGGCCTGCGCGCCATCGACAGCCTGGTTCCCACCTCCGCGCCGGCGGATGCTTCGCCCTGGGCCAAGGCGCACTGGAGCGGCACGGATCAGGCGTGGGCGGAACTCGATGTGGAAAAACTGGTGACATCCCCCGCTTTCCTGGAAGCGGGTTTGTGAATGGACGACTCCGCCGCGCGCGGGGCATGAAGCATCTGGAGGAAACAAGGCTATGAAGAAGCCGCAACTGGAACTCGGCAAGTCCATCGGCAAGCTCGGCGGCCGTCTGACCCCGGGCGTCGCCACCGTGATGAACCGCTGGATGACGGTCGATCCCGCGAACCTGCCACTGTTGGGAAAGATGGCCCCGGAACAGCGCTACCCCGCCGTGGTGCTGACCCTGCTGATCTCGCTGCTGTTCGCCGCCGTGCTTCTGATCTGGTACACGGTGCAACTGGGCAACCGCGCCGAATACGTGGAAATTTCCACCCGGCTGCAGATGCTCTCGCAGCGATATACCAAGACCGCGCAACAGGCCGTGCTCGGCAACAAGACCGCGTTCAGGCAACTGGATGAAAGCCGCCAGGCCTTCGCCGACGGCCTCAACACCCTGATCGACGGTGGCGCCGGCGTGCCGTCCTCGCCCGGCGCGATGCGGGACGACCTCCTCGAACTGCGCAAGCGCTGGGACATCTCGAAGAAGGACATCCAGGCCCTGGTCACCCAACAGGACACGCTGATCACCCTCAGCCGCGCCCTGACCGAAATCAACCAGCGCAACGCCGAACTGCTCGACCTGGCCGAACAGGTCATCTCGCTGCTGCCGGCTGATTCGCGCAAGCAGCTCGCCTTCGCCAACCAGCAGGCGCTGTGGACCCAGCGCATGGCGAAGAACGCCAACGCCCTGCTCTCCTCCGATCTGATCAACCCGGAAACCGCCTATCTGCTCGGCCAGGACGTACGCACCTTCCGCGAAGTCCTCCAAGGCCTGATCGACGGCAGCGGCACCATCGGCGTCGTCGCGGTGACCGATGCCGATGCGCGCGAGAAACTGCTGGAACTGCGCGAGGTGTTCAATGCCTTCGAGAAGCAGGTCGACAACATTCTCAAGAACATGCCGCAACTGGTGGAAGCCAAGCGCGCGGCGCGTGAGCTGTTCGACGAATCGGAAAAACTGCTGACCATGACCCAGCGGCTCACGGAACGCTACCAGGCGATGGGCGTCGGCATCACCCTGCTGTTCGCCAGCCTGTTCGCCCTGATCGCCCTGGCCGCCCTGCTGGTGCTCGGCATCCTCAACATCGGCGAGGCCAGCCGCCGCGCGGAGGAAGCGGCGCAGGAAAACCAGCGTAACCAGGACGCGATCCTGCGGCTGCTGAACGAGATGGGCGACCTCGCCGATGGCGACCTGACCGTGCAGGCGACGGTCACGGAAAACATCACCGGCGCGATCGCCGACTCGGTCAACTACGCCATCGAGGAACTGCGCCTGTTGGTCCAGGGCATCAACCGCGCGTCCGAACAGGTGACGCAGGCGGCATCCGAGGCCCGCGCCAGTTCCGACGAACTGCTCGCCGCCGCCGAACTGCAGTCGCGCCAGATCACGGAAACCAGCGAGGCGGTGGGACAGATGTCCACCTCGATCGTGCAGGTCTCGCAGAACGCCGCCGACTCCGCCCGCGTGGCCGAGCAATCGCTGGCCACCGCCCGCAAGGGTGGCGACTCGGTGCGTAACGCGATCGCCGGCATGAACGCGATCCGCGACCAGATCCAGGAAACCTCGAAACGGATCAA
>CAZONS010000193.1:4488-6884 GCA_964581195.1 uncultured Thiobacillus sp.
GCGGTGAACGCGATGGAAACCTCCACCCAGGGCGTGGTGGAAGGAACCGCGCTGTCCGACGCGGCCGGCCATTCGCTGGCCGAGATCGAGGCGGTTTCGGATGATCTGGCGCGCCTGATCCAGAGCATTTCCGATGCCACCCAGGCGCAGACCGGCACCGCGCGACAGATTGCCGACAACATGCGGGAGATTCTCGCGGTCACCGGCAAGGCATCGGATGGCGCCCGGCGCAGCGCCGAATCGATCGGGCAGTTGTCCGTATTGTCGGACGAACTGAAGGTTTCCGTCTCGGGCTTCAAGCTCTGACCCCATAGCATAGGAGTGCGCGGCATGAGTACGGAGATGGAGTTCGATCTGGGATCCCTCACCTGGGTCAAGGGGGAACTGGACAACGCGCTGCAGGCCGCGAAGCAAGCCCTGGCGGAATGGAACGGCAGCGACACCAACCCGCTGAAAAGCGCCGCCGCCCATCTGCACCAGGTCTATGGCGCCCTGCAGATCGTCGATCTGCGCGGGCTCTCCCTGCTCACCAGCGAAACCGAACGCCTGCTCACCGACCTCGCCGCGAAACCCACGGCCAGCGATGCCGCGGCGAAGGACACCGCCCTGCGCGCGATCGACGCGATCCAGTCCTATCTCGACGGACTCATGGGTGGCGCCGCCCACATCGAAATGAAACTGGCGCCGATCCATCAGGAGGTGGTGGTGCTTCGCGGCGGCGAACCGCCCGCGCCCAGCGAACTGTTCTTCCCGGACACCCAGATGCGGGCCCCACGCGCCGAGGCGGAACCACCGATGGATGACGCAAGCCGCGCGCGCGCGATCCGCAAGGCGCGGGCCCAGTATCAGAAGGGCCTGTTGCAGTTCCTGCAGGACCGCGAACCGATCTCCGGCCTGATGCGGATGGACGAGGCCGTGCGCGCGGTCGAGCGACTCGCGCCCGGACCGGCCCAGTACACCTTCTGGTGGACCGCCGCCGGCCTCATGGAACTGCTGCGCCGCAATGGCGCCCCCACCGATTTCTGGCTGAAGCGCATGTGCGGTCGCGTCGACCTGCAGATGCGGCGCCTGATGGAAGGTTCGCGGCAACTGGCCGACCGGCTGTTCCGCGACGTCCTCTATTACGTCGCGATGGACGGCAACCCCAGCGGCCGGGTCGCGCAGGCACGCGAACTGTTCCAACTGGACCGCTATCTGCCGCCCTCCTCCACACATGACGACACGAGCGCCCTCCTGCCGCACCTGAACAGCCTGCAGGACAGCCTGGCCACCGCCAAGGATCACTGGATGCGCTATTGCGCCGGCCGCGCCGAGAGCCTGGAGCCGTTCCAGAAGGCCGCCCTGGCCTTCTTCGAGAGCAGCACTCGCCTGCCCAACGGCGCCCTGCAATCCCTCGCCCGCATCACCCAGGCGGTGGCCAAGCGCCTGCCCGGCGCCGCCGATGCCACCCAGAACGAGGCCCTGCAACTGGAAATGGCCACCGGTCTGTTGCTGGCGCAGAACGCCGTCGCTCACTTCGATCGCCTCGGCCCCGAATTCGACCGCCAGAGTGAAGTCCAGGCCATGCGCCTGCAAGCCGCGATCGACCCGATGTTCGACAGCTCGCGCATCCCCAGCGTCGACCTGCTGGACGAGTTCTCGCACGCCGCCCAGGAAAAGCTGGTGCTCGCCCAGGTCACCCAGGAAATCCAGGCCAACCTCAACCAGGCCGAGGACATCCTCGACAAGTTCTTCCGCGACCCCGCCCAGCGCGGCGGCCTGCCGATGGTGCCCTCGCTGATGAAACAGATCGTCGGCGCCCTCAACATCCTGCAACTCGACGTTGCCGCCGAACTGGTCAACGAGGCGACCCGGCGGGTGGCCTACTTCGCCGAGAGCGACGCGCAAATCGAACGGGAAGATCTCGACTGGGTGGCGGAAGCGCTGTCCTATCTCGGACGCTACCTGGAGACCCTGCGCCACGGCCGCGATGACAGCAAGGCCCTGCGCGCCCTGCTGGAACGGCCGATGGCCAGCGGCCAGCGCGAGGCCACGCTGGAGACGGAACTGCGCGACGATGCCGAGCAGATCAAGGAGTCGGTGCGGCAGTGGGCGGAACAGGGTGGGAGCGAGGAAGGTCGCGCCGCGATCAAGGCCGAACTCATCCAGTTGTCGCGCGATGCCGATCTGATCGCCGACAGCGACCTGCGTGACCAGGCCGAGGCCGCCGCGCGCGCGCTGGAGGAAGCGACCACCCCGGAACAGGTGCGCCAGGCGGTCCAGGAGATCGCCCCCGTCACGCCCCCCCCCGCGCCCAGCGCCGATGCCGTCCGCCTCGCGGCGGCGGACGACGAGGCCATCGATCGCGACATCCTCTTCACCTACATCGAGGAAGCCCAGGATGTTCTCGGCGGCAT
>CAZONS010000194.1:0-6841 GCA_964581195.1 uncultured Thiobacillus sp.
GGCGATACACCGGGTCGAGGCTGAAATAGGCGAGGGTGTCGTTCATCCAGCCCATGTTCCACTTCATCGAGAAGCCGAGCCCGCCGATGTGGACCGGTTTCGACACCATCGGCCAGGCGGTCGATTCCTCGGCGATGGTCAGCGCGCCGGGGAACTGGCCATGCACCATCGCGTTCATTTCCCGCAGGAAATCGATGGCCTCCAGGTTCTCGCGGCCGCCGTACTTGTTCGGCAGCCATTCGCCCGCCTTGCGCGAGTAATCCAGATAGAGCATGGAAGCGACGGCGTCGACGCGCAGACCGTCGAGGTGGAACTGCTCCAGCCAGTAGTGGGCGCTCGCGAGGAGGAAGCCTTTCACTTCGGCGCGGCCGTAGTTGAAGATGTGGGTGCCCCAGTCCTGGTGAACGCCCAGGCGCGGGTCTTCATGTTCGAACAGGGCGGTGCCGTCGAAGCGGGCCAGCGCCCAGGCATCCATCGGGAAATGGCCCGGCACCCAGTCGAGAATGATGCCGATGTCGGCCTGGTGGCAGGCGTCGACGAAGGCGCGGAACTGGTCGGCGCTCCCCAGGCGCGAGGTCGGCGCGAAATAGCCGGTGGTCTGGTAGCCCCAGGATTCGTCCAGCGGATGCTCGGTGATCGGCATCAGTTCGATGTGGGTGTAGCCCATGTCGGCCACATAGGGGACCAGGGTCTCGGTGAGTTCCGGCCAGGTGAGGAAATGCCCGTCGGCGTCGCGTTTCCAGGAACCGGGATGCACCTCGTAGATGTTCATCGGCGCGTGCAGCCAGTCGCGCTGGGCGCGGGCCTTCAGCCAGGCGTCGTCATTCCAGACATGGCCGCTCGGCGACACCACCACGGCGGCGCTGCCCGGGCGCAGTTCGAAGCCCTGGGCGAAGGGGTCGGCCTTGACCAGGATCTCGCCGGTATCGCGGTTGCGCAGTTCCAGACGGTAGAGATCGCCCGGCACCAGGCCGGGAATGAACAGTTCCCAGATGCCGGAGCCGCCGCGCGCGCGCATCGCATGCGGGCGGCCATCCCAGTTGTTGAAATTGCCCACCACGGACACCCGCTCGGCATTCGGCGCCCACACCACGAAACGGACACCATCGACGCCGAGCTGTCGCATGGGCTGGGCGCCGAAGGTGCGCCAGGCTTCGAGCAGGCGGCCTTCATTGAACAGATACATTTCCTGGTCGGTGAGGCTGGGCTCGAAGGCGTAGGGATCGGTGATCTCGAAGGTGGCCTCGCCCTCGCTGACCGCCAGTCGCCAGGGGCGCGCCGGCGCCTGCTTGCCATGCCATTCGAAGATGCCGCGCGGGTCGGTGCGTTCCATCTCGACGGCGCCTTCGGGCAGCAGCAGGGAAACGCGGCTCGCGGCCGGCCGGAATACACGCACCATCCAGCCATCGTGGGCGCGATGCAGGCCGAGGACGGCGAAGGGGTCGTGATGACGGGCGGAGATCAGGCGTTCGAGGGACTGGGGCATGAAGTGCCTTCTAAGGGGATAGGGCGGGAACAGATAATCCTGGATGTCACGAATCAGGATTAGGCTCTCGGTTATTATACGAACTAATGTTCCAAGAGATTTTCACGGGGGAATACATGGTCAAGGAATATCCGCGTTTCGTCAGTCTGCTCACGAAAAACACCGTGGCTCTGATTCTCGCCGGGGGACGAGGCAGCCGGCTGAAACAGTTGACCGACTGGCGCGCCAAGCCCGGGGTTCCCTTTGGTGGCAAATTTCGCATCGTCGATTTTCCACTGTCCAACTGCATGAATTCGGGGATACGCCGCATCGGCGTGGTCACCCAGTACAAGTCGCACAGCCTGATCAAGCACATCCAGCGCGGTTGGGGTTTCCTGCGCGGCGAGTTCAACGAGTTCGTCGAACTGCTGCCGGCGCAACAGCGGGTGGCGGAGGAGTCCTGGTACAAGGGCACCGCCGACGCGGTCTACCAGAACCTCGACATCCTGCGCGTCTACAAGCCGGAATACGTGCTCATCCTGGCCGGCGACCACATCTACAAGCAGGACTACGGCGAGATGATCGCCCACCATGTCCGCAACGAGGCCGACATGACCGTCGCCTGCATCGAGGTGCCGACCGAGGAAGCCTCGGCCTTCGGCGTGATCGAGGTGGACGATGACGGCCGCGTCATCAAGTTCGTCGAAAAGCCCAAGGATCCGCCGTCCATGCCGGACAAGCCGGGTACCTCGCTCTGTTCGATGGGCATCTACGTCTTCAATGCCGCCTTCCTGTTCGAGCAACTGGTGCGCGACGCCGACGATCGCCAGTCCGGGCACGACTTCGGCACCAACATCATTCCGCACCTGATCAAGACCGGTTATCGCATCTACGCCCACAGCTTCAACGAGAGTTGCGTGCGCCGCGAGGACGAGGAGCCCTACTGGCGCGACGTCGGCACCGTGGACGCCTACTGGGAGGCCAACCTGGATCTGGCGCGCATCACCCCGGAACTCAACCTCTACGACAAGGACTGGCCGATCTGGACCTACCAGGAACAACTGCCGCCGGCCAAATTCGTCTTCGACGAAGACGGCAGGCGCGGCATGGCGGTCGATTCCATGGTCTCCGGCGGCTGCATCATCAGCGGCGCCACGGTACGCGGCTCGGTGCTGTTCTCCAATGTGCGGGTCAAGGAAGGCGCCTATCTGGAAGAAGCCGTGGTGCTGCCGGATGTGGATATCGGCGAGGGCGCCATCCTCAAGAAGGTGGTCATCGACAAGGGTTGCAGAATCCCCCCCGGCATGACCATCGGCATCAACCGCGCCGAGGACGAGAAGTTCTTCCAGGTCACCGCCCGCGGCGTCACCCTGGTGACGCCGGAAATGCTGGGTCAGGTCTACCACCATTTCCGCTGACGCCACGCCGCCGGGGCGCGGTCGAGGCGATGCCCCGGCTCGCCGGGCTCATCCACGGCAATCAGAATGAGTGAGCAAGCCCCATGGGTGAGAAGAAGCCGCATACCCTGACCCGCCAGATCGTCATCGCGATGCTCGCCGGGCTCACGCTGGGCGTCGCGCTGAACCTGCTCGGCGCCGGCCCCTGGCTGCAGACCGTTATCGTCGATGGTCTGCTGCGGGTGGTCGGTTCGGTGTTCGTCTCCGCGCTGAAGATGATGGTGGTGCCGCTGGTCCTGGTGTCACTGGTGGTGGGGGTGACGGCGCTGGCGGACCTGAAAACCCTGGGCCGCATCGGCGCTCGGGCGCTCGCGCTCTATCTCGCGACCACGGCGATCGCGGTGACCATCGCGCTGTCGCTGGCCGCCGCGGTCGGCCCGGGCCAGGGTTTCGTCGCCGGCAAGAGCGACGCCAGCTTTACCGGCAAGGACGCGCCGCCGTTCTCCCAGGTGCTGATCGACATGGTGCCGACCAATCCGGTCGCGGCGATGGCCGAGGGCAACATGCTGCAGATCATCGTCTTCGCGCTGCTGTTCGGCATCGCCGTGACCATGTCGGGCGCGCGCGGCAAGCACGTCATCGCCCTGTTCAGCGATCTCGACGCGGTCATCATGCACATGGTCGAGTGGATCATGCGGCTGGCGCCCTATGGCGTGTTCGCGCTGATCACCCGCGCCTTCGCCAGCCAGGGCCTGGATCTGCTGCTGCCGCTGGCCGCCTATGTTCTCACCCTCACCACCGCGCTGGCCGTGCAGGTGTTCGTGACCTATCCCGTCCTGCTGCGCCTGCTCGGTTCGCTCAACCCGCTGACTTTCCTGAAGAAGATGCGCGACCCGGCGGCGTTCGCGTTTTCCACCGCCAGTTCCGGCGCCACCATCCCGGTCACCCTGCATACCGTGGAAAAGAAGCTGGGCGTGAAGAACAGCATCGCCTCCTTCACCGTACCGCTGGGGGCCACCATCAACATGGACGGCACCGCCATGATGCAAGGGGTGGCGACGGTGTTCATCGCCAACGTCTACGGTATCGATCTCGCGCCCAGCGACTACCTCCTGGTGGTGCTGACCGCCACCCTGGCCTCGGTCGGCACCGCCGCGGTCCCCGGGGTCGGTCTCGTCACCCTGACCATGGTGCTCGGTCAGGTCGGCCTGCCGGTCGAAGGCATCGCCCTGATCATCGGGGTCGACCGTCTGCTCGACATGATGCGTACCGTCTGCAACGTCACCGGCGATTGCGCGGTCAGCTGCATCGTCGCCCGTGGCGAGGACGCGCTCGATCAGTCCGTGTTCGACGACCCGGCGGCCGGTTCGGTCGAGGACGCGACCCGCCTGGTCAATTCATGAGCGCATTCACCAAGACCATGCATCCGCGTTGGCGCCGTTTCATCCCCAGTCGGGAAAGCATCCACCAGAACCGCTGGCTGCGCTGGCTGGCGCCGCATCTCACCCACCCGCGCCTGTGGCACTTCAGCCGGCGCGGCGTCGCCGCCGGCGTGGCGCTGGGCGTGTTCTTCGGCCTGCTCATCCCCATCGCGCAGATCCCCTTCGCCGCCGGCACCGCCATGCTCATGCGCGCCAATGTGCCGGTCGCCATCGGCAGCACGCTGGTCACCAATCCGGTGACCTTCGCCCCCATCTACTACGGCGCCTATCGGATCGGCCTATGGGTGACCGGCGAGGCGAACGCGGCCGAATCGGCCGACGCCACCCTGAGTGAGGACCAACTGCTGCGCCGCGCCGACGCCGGCCCCTGGGCCCGGCTGAGCAACCTGGGCAAGCCGCTGCTGGTCGGCCTGGCCGTCGTCTCCACCAGCATGGGGCTGCTGGTGTATTTCGGCATCAGCCTGTTCTGGCGCTGGCGGGTGCTGGCCAAACGGCGCAAGCGCGGCGGCCGCTGATCCTGTCACTCGCCGCTACCCGCACATTCCTGAGTACATACATGAAACGACTGAACATCGGCCTGTTCCTCTGCGCCCTGTCGGCATCCCTCCCGGCATGGCCGGCGCCGCTCGACCCCGACTGCGCGGCCGTCGAGACCGCGGCCGCGGGCGTGCGCCAACGTCAGGCACGGGAAGTGCGCAAGCAGGCCGAGGAGCAGGCCCAGACGATCTTTCCCAACCGCTATGCCAGGCCACAGAAGACCTACAGCGAGGAAGAAAAGCTGAATGCCGCGGCTCTGGCCGTGGACTACTGGCGACTGGCGGGCGCGAAAGGGCTCAAGGACAACATGATGATCGTCGCCATGCTGGCGTGGCTGCACAAGCGCGGTGTGCCGGGTGTCGTGGCCGATTCGGCGCAGCACCGTGCATTACGCGACTACGCCAAGGCGATTGCCCAGGAAAAGATCAACAACTACAGCGCCAGAAAGCCCATCGGCAGCCCGACCACGGTGGTCATGCCGTCCGGGATTCCGGATCAACCCGACGCGGCGCTGGCGGCCTGGGCGGCACAACGTATTCAACCCGTAGCGGGCGGTCTCGGCGACGAACAGGTGGCGTTGCTCAAGTATTGCCGCATCCTTGCGGCCGTCGGGTCGGGGCACCCGGTCCCGGCGGATGAGATGACCTGGGCGGCGGACTTCGAACGCGGTCGCGGCGGTCATCCCCCGGACGAGCCACCACCCCGTCTGCGCCAGGCGCTGAGTCAGGGTGAGGTGTTGAAACGCCAACAAGAGGAAGCCCGCCGTCAGCGGGAAGAAGCGCTGCGGGAAACACGGCTGCGGGAGCAGGCGGCGGCGGCGCGCAGGGCCGAAATCGAACAAAGGGAATGGGCGTGGGTGCAACAGGTGATCAGGCAGGCCAAGGCGGATAAACACTTGAGCCAATCGGAACTCGAACTCCTGTGCCGGCATGACGCCGCCCTCTGCCAGCGCGCGGAGGCCGTCGAGCGCTACAGCCAGTGCATGGCGAACGCCTCATCCGATGCCGGCGCCTATTATGGCGCCGCGGTCAGAAGCGGCAACCGTCCGAGCGACGGCACCTGGAGCGGCACCTTCAGACAGATCGAACAGCAATATGAAGCGGCGTGTCAGCGCTTCAGGCCCGCCGGCTATCGCGGCCGGTAGTGGGGGGCGTTCAACGGCTGTTTCCCGTTTCCAGGTTCAATCCTCCCGTGCCGGCGGGAACCCGGCAAGGGCGGGCTTGTCTGCAAACATCCGATTCACACGAGCACCCGTCATGTTTCTCTGTCGTCTCCCCACCTTCCGCAACTTCCTTGCCGGCCTGTTGTTGCTGGCCGCAAGCCAGGGCTGTTCCTCGGAGAGCCCCGGCCCGCAGTTGGCCGCCCCGGAAGCCCATCGCCGCGTCCAGGCGGGTGAGCTGACCCTGATCGACATCCGTCGTCCCGAGGAATGGCGCCAGACGGGCGTCGCCCAGGGCGCGGCGCGCATCGACCTGCGTCAGCCCGGGGGCGGCAAGGGCTTCGCCGACGCCGTCGCGCGCCAGGTCGACGGCAATCGAAACGCGCCCATCGCCCTCATCTGCCGCACCGGCAACCGCACCACCCAGATGCAGCAGGTCCTGATCGAAAACGGCTTCACCCAGGTCTACAACATCCGCGAAGGCATGGCCGGCAGTGCCGCCGGCCCCGGCTGGATCCGCCAGGGCCTGCCGGTGGAGCCTTGCAACCGCTGCTGAGCCGGTCTGATCCGATTCGGCTCAGGCGTCGCCGTCGGGCCGCTTCGGCGAGTCCACCCGGGGCAGGCGCTGATGCAGCGCCGCCTTCGCCAGCAGATGCGCCGACACCGGCGCGGTGATGAACAGGAACAGGGTGATCAGCCCCTCATGCAGGCTGACGCCGTCGCCCCGGCTGCTGAAGTACAGCGCTGAAGCGATCAGCAGGCAGCCCACGCCCAGGGTGGTGGCCTTGGTCGGGCCGTGCAGGCGGGTATAGAAGTCGCGCAGCCGGGCCAGGCCAAGTGA
>CAZONS010000195.1:0-6840 GCA_964581195.1 uncultured Thiobacillus sp.
AGACGTGGACGGAGCAGCCGTCGGCGTCGAAGCGCAGGTTCGGGTCGGCGTAGCCGATGTGGCGGATGGTTTCCCGCGCCACGCGGGCGTAGTCGACTTTCGCGTCGGTGGTGATCTCGCCGGCCAGGATCACCAGGCCGGTGGTCACCAGGGTTTCCGCCGCGATGCGCGAGTGCCTGTCCTGCTCCAGGATGGCGTCGACGATGGCGTCGGAAATCTGGTCGGCGACCTTGTCAGGATGGCCTTCGGAGACCGATTCGGATGTGAAGAAGTAGTCTTTGCTCATGGATGCTCCAGTGTCATTCCCCGTTGCTGGGTCGGCGTGACCGACTCCGGGGACAGGAGCGGACGCTTTAGCTGAATTTGTATCCCGCCCGCAATTTGTCTGTGCATTGCTGCAATTAACTCGGCGGCTGCGATAATTCTACGCACTTGCACAAAAATGGGTCAAACCCGCCTTGCTTTTCTTTCTGCGCCTCTTCTCCCGCCTGCCGCTGCCCCTCGCGCATGCCTGCGGCGCCCTGCTGGGGCTCGCGAGCCTGCTCTACGGCAGGCACCGTGCCCTGTTGCGGGAGAACCTCGAGCTGACCAGCCTCTACAGCCCCTTGCGTCTGCTCCAGGCCGGGGTCGAGCTGGGCAAGGGGCTGGCGGAACTGCCCCTGGTCTGGCTGGCTCCCCTGCCGCGCGTGTTCGGCCTGATCCGCGAGGTGCGCGGCTGGGAGCACATCGAGGCCGCGCGCGGGCAGGGGGTCGCCCTGCTGGCGCCGCACCTGGGATGCTGGGAGATCTGCGGCATGTTCATCGCCAGCCGCCTGCCGTTCACCGCGCTGTACACGCCGCCGCGCCAGGAATGGGTGCACGCGATGATGCGCGACGGTCGCGAGCGCGCCGGTCTCAAGACGGTGCCGCCGACCACCGCCGGCGTGCGCGCCCTGCTCGGGCGCCTGAAGGCGGGGGAGGCCACCTTCATCCTGCCCGACCAGTCCGCCAATCGTGGCGAGGGGCTGTGGATCCGTTTCCTCGGCTATCCGGCCTACATGCCCGCCCTGCCTTACCGTCTGATCGCCAGCACCGGCGCCGTGCCGCTGCTGGTGTTCGCGGAACGCCTGAGCTGGGGACGGGGCTATCGGCTGCATATCGAGCCCCTGCCCCGGGAAGGCGACCGTGAGACCCTGGCCATCGTCGCCAGTCAGGCGATGTCGACGCTGATCCGCCGCCATCCCGCGCAATACCTGTGGAGTTACCGCCTGTTCCGCCGTCACGACGACGTGCCGCCGCCGCCGGAGGATCTCTGATGCGGCGGTTGGGCATCGCCCTGCTCTGGCTGCTCTGGCGCCTGCTGCCGGCCAGCGCGCTGGGCCGCCTCGGCGACGCGCTGGGGGTGGCCCTGCACGCCGTCGCCGGCGCCCGGGCGCGGGTGGGGCTGACCAACCTGCGGCTGTGTTTTCCGGAACTCGACGAGGCGGCACGGCGGCGCCTGCTGCGCGCGCATTTTCGCGCCCTCGGCCGCGCCACCCTGCAGGAAACCGTGTCCTGGTGGGGCAGCCGCGCGGAAGTCGAACGCCTCACCCGCTTCGAGGGGGTGGAACACCTCGAACCCCATCTCGGCAAGCCCCTGATCTGGCTGGCGCCGCACTTCGTCGGCCTCAATATCGGCGGGGTCCGGGTCACCGCCGCCTTTGCGCCCATCGTCTCGCTCTACGCCGCGATCAAGAATCCGCACATCGACCGTCTGATGCTGCATGCGCGCACCCGTTTCGGCCGGGGCGAGGCGCGTTCCGAGATGTATTCGCGCCAGGATGGCATCAAGCCGGTGATCCGCGCGATCAGGAAGGGCTTGCCCTTCTATTACCTGCCGGACATGGACTACGGCGCCAAGGACGCGGTGTTCGTCCCCTTCTTCGGCACGCCGGCCGCCACCATCACCGGCCTCTCCCGCCTGGCCCGCGCCACCGGCGCCGTGGTGGTGCCGTGCATCACCCGGCGGGAAGGCGGCGGTTACGTCACCCGCTTCTACCCGGCCTGGGAAAACTACCCGGGCGAAGACGTGGCGGCCGATGCCCGGCGGATGAACGCCTTTGTCGAGGATCGCATCCGCGAGATGCCCGAGCAGTATTTCTGGTTGCACAAACGCTTCAAGACCCGACCGACCGGCGAGGCCAGCCCGTATGAATGAAATCGAGATCAGCGCCCTGCGCCCGGACGAGGCGGAGGCCGTGGTGGCCCTGGCCGGCCGCGTCTGGCGCGCCCACTACCTGGGCATCATCACGCCGGAACAGATCGAATACATGCTGGAGCAGCGCTACCGGCCGGTGCTGGTGCGTCAGTTCCTCGCCCGTGGCGACATCTGGCTGGCGGCGCGGGTGGAGAGGGCGCTGGTCGGCTTCGCGCACGGGCACCCGCTCGCCGAGGGGGATTACAAGCTGGACAAGCTCTATGTCGACCTCGACCGGCAGCGCCACGGCATCGGCGGCGCGCTGATCCGGGAACTGGCCGCGCGCGCCGCCGGGCTGGGTTGCGCGCGTCTGGCGCTGCGGGTGAACCGGCGGAACCAGCAGGCGATCGACGCCTACCTGAAGCACGGCTTCACCGTGGCCACCATTCACCTTGAAGACATCGGCAACGGCTTCATCATGGACGACTATGTCATGACCCTGGACCTGAAATGAGCTTTCAAAACCCCACCCCCGAAGACATCAAGGCCCTGCTGCTGCGGGTGAAGACCATCGCCGTGGTCGGCCTCTCGCCAAAACCCGATCGGCCCAGTTTCGGTGTCTCCCAGGCCATGCAGCGCCTCGGCTATCGCATCGTGCCGGTGCGTCCGGCGCTGGAGTCGGCGCTGGGCGAGAAGGCCTACGCGAAGCTGGCCGACATCCCCTTTCCGGTGGATCTGGTCAACGTCTTCCGCGAATCCGCCGCCATTCCCGGCGTGGTCGACGAGACCCTGGCCATCGGCGCCCCCGCCATCTGGATACAGGAGGGCATCGTCCACGACGCCGCGGCCGAGAAGGCCCGCGCCGCCGGCCTCATGGTGGTGATGGATCGCTGCATCTGGAAGGACTGCGTGCGCCATATCGCGTGATAATCCGGCCATGAAACTGAAATTCAGCAAAATGCAGGGCGCCGGCAACGACTTCGTCGTGCTCGACGGCGTCCGCCAGACCATCGACCTGACCCCCGCCCAGTATCGAGCCCTCGCCGATCGCCACTTCGGCATCGGCTGCGACCAGATCCTGCTGGTCGAGCCCGCCACCCGCGCGGACTGCGATTTCCGCTATCGCATCTTCAACGCCGACGGCGGCGAAGTGCAGCAGTGCGGCAATGGCGCCCGCTGCTTCGTGCGTTTCGCGCACGAACAGGGGCTGACGCCGAAGCGGGAAATCCGCGTCGAGACCGCCGCCGGCATCATCGTTCCGCGTCTGGAAGACGACGGCCAGGTCACCGTCGACATGGGGCCGCCGCGCTTTGAACCCGCCGAAATCCCCTTCCTGGCCGCGGAGCCCGCGCTCACGCATGTCATCGAAGTCGATGGCGAACCGGTCGAACTCTCCGTCGTCTCCATGGGCAACCCGCACGCCGTTCGCGTCGTCTGCGATGTCGATGACGCGCCGGTAAGGGAACTGGGTGCCCGGATCGAAGCGCATGCCAGCTTTCCGGAACGGGTCAACGTCGGCTTCATGCAGGTCATCCACCGCCGCGAGATCGCCCTGCGCGTGTTCGAACGCGGCGCCGGGGAAACCCTGGCCTGCGGCACCGGCGCCTGCGCCGCCGTGGTGGCCGGCATCCGCCGAGGCCTGCTCGACGACGCCGCGCGGGTGCATGCCCGCGGCGGCGATCTCTTCATCCGCTGGGCCGGTCCCGGCCACAATGTCTTCCTCACCGGCCCTGCCGTCACCGTATTCCAAGGCGAGATCACGCTATGACCATCACTCCAGAACAGATCGAAGACTTCCTCAAGCTCAACCCCGACTTCTTCGTCGGCCATGCCGAACTCCTGGCCGACATCACGGTGCCGCACCCGTTCAGCGGCCAGGCGATTTCGCTGGGTGAGCGGCAGGTGCTGGCGCTGCGCGACAAGTCGCGCGGACTGGAGATCAAGCTGCGTGAATTCATCCAGTTCGCCGAGGAAAACGACGCCATCGGCGACAAGCTGCACAAGCTGTCGCTGGCGCTGATGCGCGCCCGGACCCTGGACGCGGTGCTGCAATCGTTCTACCTGGATCTGTCCGAAAGCTTCGCCGTGCCGCACACCGTCGTGCGCATCTGGGCGGACGCGGCGCCCGACATGCCCGAATTCGCCAAGGTGAGCGAGGACATCCGGGTGCTGGTCGAAGGCTTGAGCCAGCCGCAATGTGGGCCCGAGGTGCCGGAGGAAGTGCGCGCCTGGTTCGGCGAGGTCGGCGCGCATCAGAAATCCTTCGCCCTGGCGCCGCTCAGGGATGGCAACCTCACCGGACTCATGGTCCTGGCCTCCGAGGACGCCAAGCGCTTCTACCCCGAGATGGGCACCCTCTATCTGAGCTGGCTCGCCGAACTCGCGGGGGCCGCCTGCGCCCGCTATCTCTAGCGTGCGATAGCGGCACTGGCCCCCGGATCGGGAGAGATGGCTCCCGATCATCGCCACGGCCGACCACAACCCCGAAGCGGGTTCGTGGGGGCGAAATTCCTCCTGTTTTGCGCGTAACTTAAAGTGAAGCTTTAAGTTACGGTCCTAGGTTGCTCATTCGAAAAGAACAATAGGACGGGTGAGCACCCATTCGTAAGTCATTGAGCTAATTGAAATTTTCCCCGTTGCGTCCTTGACGGTGGGGATTCGTGTTCTCTATAGTGGGAAGAAGTGGGTATTGGTGTCGAATTGTGTCGCCAAGTGGACCACGGAGGAGAGCACGGGCATGTTTACGGGATCAACGCAGATGGCGCTGGATGGGAAGGGTCGCTTGGCGATTCCCGCGCGCCTGCGCGAGCGCCTGGCCGGCGTTTGCGGCGGACATCTCGTGCTGACGGCCGATCCGACCAGCGGCTGCCTGCTGCTCTATCCCCTCCCGGAATGGGAAAAGGTCGCCGCTCGCCTCAATGCGCTGCCCAGCCTCGACCCGATCGCCAAGGAGTTGAAGCGTCTGGTGGTCGGCTCGGCCGAGGAAGTGGATCCGGACGGCGCCGGCCGCATCCTGATTTCGCCCATGCTCCGCCGTTTCGCCAAACTGGAAAAAAGCGTGGCGCTGGTCGGTCAGGGCGAGAAGTTCGAGATCTGGGACGACGCCACCTGGCAGGGCCTGTTCGACAAGGCGGCGCAATTTCCGCAGATGTTGGCCGAAGCCGCGCGCGACGGCACGCTCTCCGAAGGCCTCAAGGGCTTTTCGCTGTGAGCGGCGAGCATGTTTCGGTATTGCTGGAAGAGGCGGTCGCGGCGTTGAACCTGAGCGGCGATGGTCTCTATGTCGATGCCACGTTCGGGCGCGGCGGCCACAGCCGGGCGATTCTGGCGAAGCTGGGCCCCAACGGCAGGCTGCTCGCCCTCGATCGCGATCCGGCGGCGGTGGCGGTGGGCAATGCCATGAACGACGCGCGATTTCGCATGATCCACGCGCCGTTCTCCGAGGTGGACACGGCGGTGCGCGCATCGGGGGTGGAGCGGGTGGATGGCGTCTTGTTCGACCTGGGGGTGTCCAGCCCGCAGTTGGACGAGGCGGAGCGGGGTTTCAGCTTTCGCTTTGATGCCCCTTTGGACATGCGTATGGATACCAGTCGCGGCATGACCGCCGCGGAGTGGCTGAATCAGGCGCCGGAAGAGGAGATTGCCCGAGTTGTCAGGGACTATGGCGAAGAGCGGTTTGCTCGGCAGGTTGCGCGGGCGATTACGCAGGCAAGAGCGGTCGCGCCGCTCACGCGCACCCGCCAGCTTGCTCAAGTGGTCGCCGGCGCCGTGCGCACCCGAGAGCGTGGCCAGGATCCGGCGACGCGGACATTTCAGGCTGTGCGGATTTTCGTTAACCGCGAGCTTGAGGAAATTGAGCAGGCGTTGCCGCGCGCGGCGGCCCTGCTGAAGACGGGCGGACGTCTGGTGGTGATCAGCTTCCATTCTCTGGAAGACCGCATGGTGAAGCAGTACATGCGCCGTGAATCCCAGGGCGAGCAGGTGCCGCCCGAGATTCCCTTGCCCGCCACCGCGCTGCGCGGGGGCTGTCTGCGCCTGATCGGCAAGAAGGTGAAGCCTTCCGAGAGCGAGTCACGGCGCAACCCGCGCGCGCGCAGCGCGACGATGCGGGTGGCCGAGCGGACGGAGGTGCCATGGTCAAGTTGAACCTGGTCCTGGTCGCGGTGCTGGTCGCCTGCGCACTCTCCGTCGTTTCGGCGCGCCATCAGGCGCGCAAGTTGTTTATAGCCTTGCAGTCCGAGCAGGCACACGCCCGCGCCCTCGATGTGGAGTGGGGGCAACTGCAACTGGAGATCTCCACCTGGCTGATGCACAACCGGGTGGAGGAGGTGGCGCGCGACCGCCTGAAGATGGCGATTCCCGATCCACGGCGCATCTACGTGCTGCACGGCCAGAAGGTGGCGCCATGAGCGCGACGCGCAAGGCCAACACCATGCTGCACCTCGACCTGCAACGCTGGCGGATGCGGCTGACCCTGGGTTTGTTGTTCGCCGGTTTCGCGGCCCTGTCGATGCGCGCCGTCTATCTGCAGGCGTGGCACAACGACTTCCTCAACGAGGAAGGCGAGAAGCGGGTGCAGCGCGTGGCGCCCATTCCCGCCTATCGCGGCGTCATCACCGACCGGCGCGGCGAGCCGGTGGCGGTGAGCACGCCGGTGGAGACGCTCTGGATCAATCCCCGGCAGG
>CAZONS010000196.1:0-6828 GCA_964581195.1 uncultured Thiobacillus sp.
GGCGGGCAATACGCCCCCTCGGGGGGCAGCGAGCCGCTCTTGCGAGCGTGGGGGCTGTCGTTGCCCGCCGCCGGGCCGTCCCCAGGCGGGCAATACGCCCCCTCGGGGGGCAGCGAGCCGCTCTTGCGAGCGTGGGGGCAACTCCTCTCTCGCAGGACGTTTTCCGCCAGCCATTGCGGCCCGGAAACATAGGGCAGGCCGCGATCGAGGATCGCCTCCATCAGCGGCTGCTTGCCGCGCGAGACGACGTTGCCCACGACCCAGACGTCGGGTTCCAGGTCCAGTTGTTCGGCGCCGAAGCCTTCGATCAGGCGGATGCCCTGGGCCTCCAGTTGCGTGCTCATCGGCGGGTAGACGTTGGCATCGCAGCCGGTGACGGTGTGGCCGGCCTGGCGGGCGATGACCGCGATGCCGCCCATGAAGGTGCCGCAGATACCGAGGATGTGGAGATGCATCGTGAGTGTCGGAGCGTCAGGGTTGATATGGCTTAGCGCAGATAGCCTTCATGTTCCAGCTTGAGGATGATCATCTGCACGGCTTCATCGACACGGTATTTCGCGGTGTCGATGGCGAGTTCCGGGTGCTCCGGGGTTTCATAGGGGTCGGAGACGCCGGTGAATTCGGGTATCAGGCCGGCGCGCGCCTTGGCGTAGAGGCCCTTGCGGTCGCGTTGTTCGCAGACCTCGACCGAGGTGGCGATGTGGACCTCGATGAAGCCTCCCCAGGGTTCGATCATGGCGCGCACGTCGCGCCGGGTCTGGCGGTAGGGCGCGATCGGCGCGCAGATGGCGGTGCCGCCGTGCTTGGTGATTTCACTGGCGACGAAGCCGATGCGGCGGATGTTGATGTCGCGGTGCGCCTTGGAGAAGCCCAGTTCCGAGGACAGGTGCGTGCGCACGATGTCGCCATCGAGCAGGGAGACGCGGCGGCCGCCCATTTCCATCAGGCGCACGGTCAGCGCCCGCGCCACGGTGGACTTGCCGGAACCGGAGAGGCCGGTGAAGAACACGGTGAAGCCCTGGCGCTCGCGCGGCGGGTAGGCGGCGCGCAGTTCCGCGACCACCTCCGGGTAGGAGAACCATTCCGGTACCTTGAGCCCGCGCATCAGGCGCCGGTTCAGTTCCGGCCCGCTCATGCTCTGGGCGCGGGCGCCGTCCGGCATCTCCGCCTCGTTCAGCCACTCGTCGCGGTCCTCCACATAGACCAGTCGCGGGAACGGCACCAGGGTGACGCCGAGGCTCTCGCTCGCCATGGCGAAGGCCGAGTCGCGATCCAGGCTGGGGATGTCCGAGCCGCGCCGTTGTCGGCCTTCCAGCGGGGTCTCCCCGCCGATGATCAGATGCGAACACCCGTAGTTGCGCGCCATGATGGCCTTGAGCAGGGTCTTGCGCGGGCCCGCCGCCCAGGGCGTCATCGGGTTCAGCGCCAGCATCGAGGTGGCCGCCGGCAGGCGCGGCAGCAGCGCCTGACAGGCGCGCACCAGGGCGAAGTGTCCGGATTCCATGACCGGATCGGCGCCGGCGACGGCGTGGATCAGCAGGTTGGCCTCCTCGCGCATGGCGGCGCGCTGGAGAAACTCGTGTTGCGGCCGATGCAGCGGCTGGCTGGCCTGGTAGGCCATCACCCGGCGCCAGCCGAGGCGGGCGAACTGTTCGCGCATCTCGGCCGGGGTCAGGCGCAGGGCGAGGAAATCATGGCGCGGCGGCAGGGCGACGCCTTCGAGACGGCCGGCCACGTAATACTGGCCGGGCTGGGCCAGGGGACGGGCCAGCGGCGCGCCGGCCGCCTCGGCCAGGCCAATCTCGGTCTCCGGGTCGGCGGGCCAGACCTCGGAAATCCGCAGGATGGCGGGCATGAAGCCCTCGCCGTCGCGCAGGGCCACGCTCTGCCCGGCGGCCAGTTTTTCCGCCACCTTGGCCGGCAGCACCAGCATCACCGCGCGCGGCCAGAAGCGACCGTCGGGCAGTTTCAGACCGGACAGCACCGATTCCATCTCGGCCTTGTTCATGTAGCCGGTGAGCGGTGAGAGGGCGCCGTTGAGCAGCAGTTCCAGTTCGCAGATCTGCTTCCAGGAGAGATCCACGGACGCCAGGCCCAGGGCTTCCTGTTTCAGTTCGGCGGCGCGTTCCGGGGCGGCGATCAGTTCGGTCAGCGTGCCACCATAGGGGGAGATCAGGGCGTCCATGGAGGCTCCGTTCAGGAAGGATAGGTTTCGTAGAAAGCGGCGATGAAGTCGGGAATGCGGTTCTCCGGCAGGACGTTGATGCCGGCCGCCGCCTTGCGACCGCCGCCGGTGTCGAAACGCTGGCAGAGGAGGTCGGCGCCACGCTTGTCGGCCAGCGGCGCCCGCACGCTGACCACGTAGTGCCCCCTGGGCGAGCGGGTCAGCAGGGCATGGGCGCGATTGGGGTGCGCCGTCGCCAGGTCGTTGGCGTAGACGCCGGAGACCCGCCGCGCCCAGGCGGCGTCCGGCAGGATGTAGACCGCGCCGGAAGCCCGGGTTTCGCTCGCTTGCGTGGCGGCGGCCAGCGCCATGTCGGCGGCATAGCCCTGGCTCAGGGTGGCGAATTGCGGCGCTTCCGCGATGAAGGCGAAGGGATCGGCGTAGCCCGAGAGCGCGCGGTAGAGCTCGGCCGGATGGAAGTGGAGGTCTTCCAGGCTCTCGCCGTAGCCGTTGTAATTGAGGCACTCGCCCAGTTCGCGCAGGTGATCGAGTTGCGCGGCGTCCAGCGCCAGCGGTTCGGCGGCGCGGCGGGCGGCGTCGTGCAGGTTGTCGCCGAATGCGGCGGTCACCGCCCAGACACGATGTCTGCCACCCAGGTGACGATCCACCAGCAGGCTGGTGCAGACGTCGGCGGCGGTGTCGATGTTGGCCCGGAAGTTGGGATGCTCGGGCAGTTCGCCGGGGTTGTGGTGGTCGAACCAGCGCACCGAGACGCCTTTCTCCAGCAGGGTGGCGAGGGCGGCGGCGTTCTTTTCCACGGCGATGTCCAGCGCCAGGATGTGGTCGCCGGCCGTGGCGTCGATCTTCTTCAGCAGACCGATATCACGCTTGACGCCAGTGACCAGTGTCGTGTCCAGCGGCTCCGCCAGGCGCATCTGATGGAGGGCGCAGATGCCGTCGGCATCTCCATTGAAAGCGTCGTAATGCATGATTTCCCTTGCTTGTTCGTTGAGTCGCGCCGTGGGTCGTGACAGGATGCGAGGCTCGCTTACCCAATCGCCGGCCGTGTCCTCGAATTCCCGTTCTTCCTTGCTGTTTCTGATCCTGTACGCGGGCCTGATCGCCTTCGGCAGTCTCTATCCCTTTGCCGGGTTGAAGGGGCTGGAACACTGGTCGGGCGAGTTTATCACGGCGTCTTTACCGCGATTTATCACCCGCAGCGACATCTCCACCAACCTCCTGGCCTACCTGCCGCTGGGTTATGTCCTTGCGCTGCGGCTGGGGTCGCCCCGGCGACGGTTGCGCGCGCTCGTGTTCGCGACCGCGGTCGGGTTTACCTTCAGCCTGTGTCTGGAAAGCATGCAGCAACTGGTGCCCGGTCGCATCGCGTCCAATCTCGATGTGGCGCTCAATAGCCTGGGGGTGCTCGCCGGCGCCCTGCTCACCTTGCATCATCAGCGCTGGCTGCGCGCCGGGCGGGCAATGCGCCGCTGGCGCGCGCGCTGGTTCCAGGCGCAACCGGCGGCCGCTGTCGGCCTTTGGCTGTTGCCACTCTGGGTGCTGGCGCAGTTCACGCTGCAGCCGTTTCCGGGCGCCGGCTGGCTCGGCCTGCATCTGCGGCCATTCGATACGCCGCCGGGCGGCCTGGGTCAGATCAACTGGCCCTGGTTCGCGGCGGTGTGGCTGGAGATGGCGGCGCTCGGCGCCTTCGCCGCCAGTCTGCTGCGTCCCGGTCGCTATGTCGGCGCCGTGCTTTCCCTGTTTCTGGTGGCGTTCGCGATCAAGCTGCTGGCCGCGACCATGCTGCTGAAGTTACGCGTGGTGGGGGGGGTCCTCTCCCTGGAAACCCTGGCCGCCTTCCTGTTGGCGTTCTGGTTCCTGCTCATCCCCCAGGTCTCCCGGCGTCGTCAGGTCACCGCCTTGCTGTTGCTCCTCGTCATCGTCGGCGCGCGCATCGGTTATGCCAGTTACCTGGTATGGCCGGTCGCCAGCGTGTTCAACATCGTCGGTCTGGCCAAGGCCAGCGCGTCGCTGTGGCCCTATCTGGCGCTGGGGGTGCTGGTGGCGGGGCGCCTCGGCATGGCCACGCGGCGGACCGCGCCGGATTCCGCCAGGGGGGCGGGTGTCGGGTGATCTTACACTTTGTCTGGAGTGGGCCCGGTGGTGGGGCGTAACCTTCTGATTGTCATGAATTAAATGCTACGGGCATGTTTATTGCTTTATAGCAATCGATATATGCATATTGCCATATGCTGCCGATGAACGTGGCACAGGAGTCGATCATGAAAACACGTCTTACTCTTCTCGCAGGTATTTCGCTGATGGCCGCCGCGCAGGCGCAGGCTGGCGTCATGACCAATCCCGGCTTCGAATCCGGCGACACCACCGGTTGGACGGTCAATGCCACGGGCGGGGTGTCCGTGGTGCAGTTCCATACCTACTACGTCTCTGACGGCGGATTTCCCGCGACCGGTGTTCCCACCGGGAGCGTGCTGAATCCTGTTCCGTCCGATGGTGGCAGTCATTTCCTCCGGATCGCGGCGCATGCCCCCGACGTTTGGCAAACCGTCAGTCAGAGCATCACCCTGGCCGCCGGCGACACCCTGGATGTCTGGTCGGCCTTCGACTGGGGCGATTACTACGACCAGACCTACGGCGAGACATTCGATGGCGCCCAGGCGCGCCTGCTGGATAGCGGCGGCGGCGTCGTCGCCACCTTCTTCTCCGAGAGCGGCGCCGGAAAGCTGGATTTTTATGATGGTGGCTGGGTGCATGCCTCCTGGCTCGCCGATGCCGGCAGCGCGGGCACCTATACGCTGGAATTCGCGGCGCGCAACACTTTCGACGATTTCAACCCGAGTTTCGGCCTGTTCGACGCGAAGTTGACCAATGCCGTGCCGCCGCCTCAACCACAACCTCCGACCCCGGGCGCCGTCCCCGAGCCCGCCACTCAGGCCTTGCTGGCCCTGGGGCTGCTCGGACTGGCATGGTCGCGTCGGCGCATGCGGTAAGCGCTCCGCGCCCCAATGAAAAAGCGGCCCCGAGGCCGCTTTTTCATTGGGGCGCGCCACTCGTCGTTCCTCGTTGTTTTCGAGGGGGCGACGTGCTGGCCATCCCTTTCGGGTCGTGGCTTCAGGCGGTCGATGCCGCCGTTTCAGCGTGGGTCGCTGCCGGCACGCGCGCATGTCTGGAGCCACCACGCCCGCGGGAAACGGGTTTGGGCGCGGCGGCCCAGTCATACGCGAGCCCCAGATAGGTCAATGCCAGCAGCAAGGTGGCGAGTCTGGGGGTGTCCAGCAGGCTGTCGAACATCCCGACACTGAGCAGGCCCAGCAGCGAGGCCAGGCAGGCCCACGCCAGCGGTTCTCCGGCCCAGGCGATCCGGGCCAGTCTGGCCAGGGCGAGGCCGATCAGGCTGGTGAACAGCAGCAGACCCAGCCAGCCCTGCTCGAAAAGGACATGAACCCAGACGTTCTTGATATGCCAGGGCAGGTGGCTGTGGGTCTTGAAGAACCAGTAGTCAGCAGCCCAGCTGAAGCCGCCGTTGCCGATCAGATTCGCGCCGGTGGCGTCGAGCAGGCGGACATTGTCGATGTCGAGCAGACTGTTCCTGCCAGGGTAATAGAGGAAGAGTTCCACCGGCGGGCGGCGCAGCCCCTCTTCCACGCCGACTTCGCCGCTGGAGAAGTCATGGGTGAGGCGATGCCAGTGGCCGTCTCCCGGTACGTCGAGACTGATCCAGACGCAGCGGCGCGAGTTGAGCAGTTGTTTCTCGCAAACCGGGGTCTCGATGCGCGCGCCCTGCTGTTGGCTGCGCGCATCCAGCTCCAGACGGTACTGCTCTCCCGCCCGCACCGCGACACGTTGGGCGTAATAGAGGGTGTCGCCGCTGCCCAGACGCAGGAAGGTATTGTCGATCTCTTCCATGAAGCCGAAGGTGGCGGGCTGTCTGTCCGCTGGCCCGCGTTCCAGATACACCCGGGGAAAGCTGCCCAGCCCCATGCCGAAGATCCGGGCCAGGGGCGTGGTGTCCATCATGGCGATGGCATCTTTCCAGTGAGCGACCCGGATGTCCCAGTCCTCGCTCGATTGCGCCAGACGTTGTTGGAAATAGCCGACGCTGATGCCGGCGAGCAACCCCGCCGCCAACAGCAGCAGCGCGCCGACCGGAATCGCGGCCAGCCAGCGTTGCCGGGTGCCCCAGGCCTGGCGCAGGCTGGCCACGATCAGGGTGAGCAGGATGACCCCCAGCGCCAGCGCGCCGCCGCGCGCCACCGTGAATATCGTCACGTAGACCGTCAGCGCCATCACCGCCAGGGCCAGTGGCAGGGTCTTCCAGCGGGCCAGGCCCAGCCAGAGGAACGGCAGTGCCGCCGCCAGGTAGGCTTCGATATGGCCACCGCCGGTATGCATGCTGGAGAAGGTGCTGACGATGCGGTAAGCATGGTCGGCATCCGAGAATCCCGCGAACAGCCAGCGCTCCCACAGGCCGACCAGGCCGACACCGAGCAGGCCGATGCCCATGCCGATGGCGAGGCGGCTGGCCAGTTGCGCCGGGTCGGGGCGGGTGAGGCGCAGCAGGAAGAACAACAATCCTCCCCACAGCAGGCCCTTGGCCACCCGCGGACTGTTGTATGCGCTCCAGTAGTTGGTGAACGCATTGG
>CAZONS010000197.1:0-6825 GCA_964581195.1 uncultured Thiobacillus sp.
AGTGGATTTCCGGCGCGAACGACGGCAAGGTCGAACGCATCGATCCGCAGTCGCGGACCTGCTACACCAGCTTCGGCGAGTACAAGGGTGATGTCGTCAACCTCATCCCGCCGCACCACGCCGGCAAGGTCGCCAAGAGTCTGGGACTGGCCACCTTCAAGAACAGCTGGTGCGAGGTGAAGCCGGAGAGCATGGAGTCGACCAAGGAGAAGGACATCCACGTGATCGGCGATGCCTGCGTCGGCGGCGAACTGGCGAGCAACAACGCCTTTCCGAAATCCGCGCACATGGCGATGTCGCAGGCCAAGGTGGTGGCCGCCAGCCTGGTCGCCAAGTTCAACGGCCTGCCGGCGCCGCAACCGATCTTCACCAATACCTGCTACAGCGTGGTGGCGCACGACTGGGGATTCTCGGTGGTGCACCTGTATCGGGTGGAGGGCGGCCAGTGGGTCTACATCAAGTCCGGCAGCGGCATTTCCCCGGTCACCTTCGGCACCCGTGAAGCGCCGCAACCGGTGCCGCGCCTCTACCGCAAGCTGGAAGCGGAATACGCGGACGGCTGGCTGCGCAACGTGCTGAAGGACGCCTTCGGCTGATACTTCGTCACTTCCCGGTGGGGACCGCGACGGTAAAGCGCTGGTACCCATCGGGAAGGGCAAACAGAGACGGCTGGGCGGGCCGCGTTTCATGGCTCTGGTACACCCTGCCGCGGCCATCCCAGTAGCGGATCGCCAGCGGCAGACCCTGCTGATATTCCAGCCCTGCCTGGCGCACGTCCAGAAGCAGCATGCAGGGCTCACGCAGGGATTCCGGCATGCCGTTCCAGGAAACCGACTGATTCGCGGCCAGGGCGCGCCGGAAATCCCGCAGCAGTCGCGCCTCCTTCTTCAGAATCGGCGCGGTCTTGTATTCGACACAGAGCTGATCGTTCAAACGTGCCTGATACAGGACATTGCCGCCACTGGCCTGACGACTTTGATCCAGCCGCCATCCCTGCGGCCAGTCCGCCAGCTTCGCCACCCGCGCCATCGGCAGCCCGGGGATGACGGTCAGACGACGCTCGCCATGCGCGATCAGCCAGACCGTTCCGGCGGCGCGATCGAACAGAATGAAGTCCTCGTCGTCCTTGCCGTAGTCCATCCGCATTTTCTCGCCCAGGATCAGGATGCGACTGGTATACGCGGTCTGGTCGGACTCCTCGTCCCGATAGCGGATCTCGGTCATGTCCGCCGCCGCCGCGTTCAAGGCCAGCGCGCCGAGCAACGACAGCAGTAGCGCCCTCATGCCTCCAGCCCCGCCAATCGTTCGATGATCCTCACCAGCGCGGAGGAATCGAGTTCGCCCTCCCCCGCCGCCACCAGCGCGTTGAGCAGTTGCGCCGCCGCCGCCGTGCCCGGCAAGGCCACGTTTTTATCGCGCGCCTCGTTGAGCACGATACCCAGATCCTTCTGATGCAGGCGGGCACGGAAGCCGGGGGCGAAGTCGCGGTCGAGCATGCGCTGGCCATGCATTTCCAGGATCCGGCTGTAGGCGGAGCCGCCCATTAGCGCGGCGCGCACCCGGGTCGGGTCGACCCCCTGCCTGCCGGCAAAGGTGAGGGCCTCCGCCACCCCCAGCAGGGTGGTCGATACGGCGATCTGGTTGCAGGCCTTGGCCACCTGGCCGGCGCCGATCGCGCCAACATGCACGATATTCCTGCCCATCACCTGGAACAGCGGCAGCACCCGCGCAAAGTTCACTTCGTCACCACCGACCATGATCGACAGGGTTGCCGCCTTCGCCCCCGCTTCACCACCGGAAACCGGCGCGTCCAGCCAGGCGACCGAGGATTCGGCCAGACGCGCGGCAAACGCGCGGGTGGCGGCCGGGGAGGTGGTTCCCATATCCACGACCACGCTGCCGGCGGCCATTCCCGCCGCCGCGCCGTCCGGGCCGAACAGCACCGCGTCCACAGCCGCGTCATCGGAGACATTGATGAACAACACGTCGACCGAGCGCGCCACCGCATTCGGCGAGGGAGCGTATGTCGCGCCGGCGGCAAGCAGTTCGCTGGCGCGCCGCGGCGCGCGCGCGTAGACCCAAAGGGGGTGGCCGGCCAGGCGCAAATTCATGGCCATGGGTAGGCCCATGGCACCGAGACCGATAAAACCAAGATTCGTCATGCGGGCAAGTGCCTCCTGGGTACGAGTCGGCTCATGTTACCGGCAAGACGATACTTGGAAGTATCCGACGAAAAAACTAGTCTTAAGGACAACGAACACTGAGGAGACACATCATGCCCCCGGAGTCGAATGCCGTCGGCGAACGCCGCCATCACCCGCATCTGCGTGCCATCTATCCCGATGCCCGCATCAAGATCGACCATCTCTTCCACGACCGCCATGACTGGGCCGGCAGTCCGATCGACTATCTCGCCCAGCGCGCCATCCATGAATCCTGGCCACATCTGCAGGGAGATGATGTGCGTATCCTGGTCGACGCGATCGAACGCGTACATCTGAAGCTCGCGCAACAGAGCCCGCGGGAGTAAGACTTTCCGCCTGCCCTTGCCTGCTCTATGGCTTGGCGCCGGCTTCCGAGACGACCTGGTTGCGGCCGCGCGTCTTGGCCGTGTAGAGCGCGTGGTCGGCACGGGCAAGCACCGCCTCGTCGGTTTCGCCTGTCTGGTATTCGCTCACCCCGATACTGGTGGTCAAGTGTATCGATTCCGGGAATTCCGCCGTCTCGATGGCATGGCGCAGCTTCTCCGCCATTTTCATCGCTTCACCCAGGCCCTGATGCGGGGAAATGACGAGGAACTCCTCACCGCCCCAACGTCCGAAGATGTCCGAGCCGCGCAGGTTGGCCTGTATGGTTGCGCTGAACCGCTTGAGCACCTCGTCGCCGACGGGATGGCCGTGGCGATCATTCACCTGCTTGAAATGGTCCAGGTCCAGCATCAACAACGCCACCGGATGCTGGAATCGTTGCGCTCGCTTGATGACTTCGCCACTGCGTTTCCGGAGACCGTGACGGTTGTATGCGCCAGTCAGGAGATCGGTCATCGACAGACGCTCCAGATTGTCGTGCTGAATGCGGATGGCCCGCTCCTGCCCGTCGATGCGCCGGATCAGCAGCGCAAACACCAGATAGATGCCTGACAGCACGACGAAGGTCACCATGGTGAATTTGGAGGCCATCTGGTCACCGGCGGCGATGATGTTCTCCAGAGAGACCCGTATCGAGATCAGCGCGCGGATCGTGTCCGGCTTCTCATGGAAGCCGGCCCGGTCGCCATACATCGCGACCAGTTCCGCGGGCGCCTCGGCCGGATCCCCGTGACACTTCATGCATCCCTTGTCGGTGCGGTCGATGGGTACCGCGAGATAGAGCCATTTTCGACCATCGAGGTCGACGACTTTCTCATATTCCTTGATTTCATTGGCATTCATCCTTCGCAACAGATCCAGTTCGGCCGCATCCGCCTGGTTGACGGGGTTGCGAGGATTCTCGGAGGCGAGTTTGAAATAGATCGGCCCAAGACTGTTCTTTTCCCGCTCGACATTGAGCAGGTCCTTGATGTTTCTTGAAATAAAGGTAAAGGACATGGTCAGGGGCGAAAAATAGCCCTGATACAGGTGGCCTTCGTCCTTCAAGCGATAGATTTCCGGGCGCTGGACCCGGGTGACGTAAGCATGTGTGGCGCGATGCACCAGGAGGGCATTGAGCGCCTGCTTCCTGGCTTCGCCCACCGCATAGTCATCCGAGAGATCGTGAAACAAGGCGCTCAAGCCGAGAAACGCCAGCGCGAACAAGCCGAACAGGGCGATCAGGATATTGCGGTAACGGGGCAGCATGACGGGGTCGATATCTATCGTTCTGGCTATATCTTTTCGTATAGCCGCTCCCATTGTGCGACCGCAACCCGCCGTGACGCCAGAAAAATGATCAGTACAGCAACACCAGCCCCCACACCACCAGCACATTGGTGAGCGCGATCAGCACGGCGGCGCTGCCGATGTCCTTCGCGCGCTTGGCGAGACGATGGTTATCCAGGGAGATCCGGTCGACGGTGGCCTCGATGGCGGAGTTGATGAGTTCGACGATGAGCACCAGAAATACGCTGGCGATCATCAGCGCTCGGTCGATACCGTCATCGCCCAGCACCAGGGCCAGGGGGATGAGCACCAGGGCCAGCAGCGTTTCCTGTCGAAAGGCGTCCTCGTGTTTCCATGCGGCTCGAAAGCCTTCAAGGGAGTAGAACAGCGCGTTCCACACGCGCTTGAGGCCGGTTTTCCCCTTGTGCGGGCTTTCCCCTGTGAGGGGGTCGATCGGGTTCAAACGGGTTTCCAGACCAGGTCGAGTTCGCGCGCGGCCTTGACGTCGTCGAGGCGACGAACCGGCAGGGTGTGCGGCGCCGTCCTGACCCGTTCGGGTTCCAGCTGCGCCTCATCCCTCACCTTGACCATCGCCGCGATGAAGGCGTCCAGGGTTTCCTTGCTTTCCGTCTCCGTGGGCTCGATCAGCAGGCATTCGGGCACCAGCATCGGGAAATACGTGGTCGGCGCGTGAAAGCCGTAATCGAGCAGACGCTTGGCGAAATCCATCGCCGAAATGCCGGTGGCATCCTTGAGCTTCTTCAGGGTGACGATGAATTCATGACTGGCGCGACGTTCCGGGAAGGCCAGATCGAAGCCGGCTTTCTTCAGCTCCGCGGCCAGGTAGTTGGCGTTGAGCGCGGCGAATTCCGCCACCCGGTGCATGCCCTGTCGGCCCAGCATGCGGGCATAGACCCAGGCGCGCAGGAGCACGCCCATGTTGCCGCCATAGGCGGAGAGACGGCCGATGCTGTGCGGACAATCGCCCTCCTCCGCCCAGCGATGGAAGCCTCGGTCCTCCACCACGTAGGGAATCGGCAGAAAAGGCTTCAGCCGCTCCGAGACGCCCACCGGGCCGGCGCCGGGACCACCGCCACCGTGCGGGGTGGAGAAGGTCTTGTGCAGGTTCATGTGGATGACGTCGAAGCCCATGTCGCCGGGGCGGACCCGGCCCAGGATGGCATTGAGGTTGGCGCCGTCGTAGTAGCTGAGGCCACCGGCTTCGTGGACGATTTTCTGGATCGCGACGATCGCCTTCTCGAACACGCCCAGCGTGGAAGGGTTGGTGAGCATGAGGCCGGCGGTCTGTGGGCCGACGGCGGCCTTCAACGCGGCCAGATCGACATTGCCCTGGCGGTCGGTGGGAATCTCCCTGACCGTGTAGCCGCACATGCTGGCGGTGGCGGGGTTGGTGCCATGGGCGGCATCGGGGACGATGATCTCGCGTCGCGCCGTATCGCCACGGGCATCGTGATAGGCGCGAATCATCGCCACACCGGCGAACTCGCCATGGGCACCGGCCATCGGCGCCATGCTCACCGCCGCCATGCCGGTGATGTGCCTGAGCATCTCCTGTAATTCATACATGGATGCGAGGAAGCCCTGCCCTGTGTCGGCATCCGCCAGCGGGTGACGCGCCAGGAACTGCGGCAGCATCGCCAGGCTGTTACAGGCGCGCGGGTTGTACTTCATGGTGCAGGAACCCAGCGGATAAAACTGGGTGTCGATGCTGAAGTTCTTCTGGGAAAGACGGGTGTAGTGTCGCACCACGTCGAGTTCAGAGGTTTCCGGCAGCAACGGCGGCTCCTGGCGGAGCAGGTCGGCCGGCAGGTCGCTGGCCTCGGGCGCGCCGCTTGGCGACTGGGCCTGCGCGCGGCGGCCGGGGTGGGCGTGTTCGAAAATGAGCATGTGGAGAAGTTGGGCGTCGGGGTGAGAACCTGGGGGTGGGCGAGTGCGGCCGTGGCCACAAGCTCACCCCCGCGCGCATTACAGTTTTTCCAGCGGCTCCCCACGCGCGGCGGCCAACGCGGCCTCGTAGTTGGGTTCCTGCTTGATTTCAGGAACGAGTTCCGAGTAGACCACCTTGTCGTTTTCGTCGAGCACCACGACGGCGCGGGCAGTGAGTCCGGACAGGGGCGGGTCCATGATCATCACGCCATAATCCTTGTTGAAATCACGGCCACGCATGGTGGAGAGGGTAACGACGTGTTTCAGTCCCTCGGCGCCACAGAAACGGTTCTGCGCGAAGGGCAGATCGGCGGATATCACCAGCACCACGGTATTGGGAACGCTGGCCACGGCTTCATTGAACTTGCGCGCGGAAGCCTGGCAGACCGGTGTATCCAGACTGGGCACGATGTTGAGGATCTTGCGCTTGCCCCAGAAGGAGGACAGGGAAACGTCTTTCAGATCCTTGTCGACCAACATGAAGGAATGCGCGGAATCACCGGGACGCGGGAAGTTGCCGCCGACGGCGATGGGCTCGCCGCCCAGGGTTACGGTTGCCATGTCTGAGTCTCCTATCGTAAGTGAGTCACTTGTATGCACAGGGCGGCGCTTCACGACGCCGGCTGAGAATACGCTCCAATTGTTGCCGATACTGCTCGATGTCGTCTTCGGTCTTGGTTTCCGTGGCGCAAACCAGAATGCAGTCGGCCAGTTCCGGATAGTCAGGACCGAGGTCATACCCCCCAAGAATGCCCTGGGCGCGCAGGGCACGCAGCACATCGGGCACCGCGCTGTTCACCCGAATCACGGTCTCATGGAAGAACGGCGAGTCGAACATCGGCTCGACACCCGGCACCGACAGCAGCTTTTCCCGCAACTTGCGGGTATTGGCGTGCGCGCTCAGCGCGACCTGCTTCAGGCCAGTCGGCCCCAGCAGGGACATGTGGATGGTGGCGGCGGGGACCAGCCGCCCCTGATTGGTGCAGGTATTGGGCGTGGCCTTGGGGCGACGGGTATGTTG
>CAZONS010000198.1:0-6785 GCA_964581195.1 uncultured Thiobacillus sp.
CGGGAACAGGTTGTTGCCGAGGTTGGCGTTACAGGTGGTCACCATCTGGGCGAGCCCGGACGGATTCTTCACCCGCCGATCGGCGCGGGTATAGATCCTGTTGCCGTCGCCCTGGAAGCGGGCGGCATGGCAGCCGTTGCACTGTTGTTCATGGAGGGTCTTGCCGGCTTTGGCGTCACCCTTGTCGAAGGGCGCGGCGTGGACAGGGACACTGACCATTGCGAAGAGGAGGAGCAGGGCTTTCATGGCGATCCTTTCAGGTATGTTGGAGGGGTGAGGCAGATACCTGATCATAATACTCAAGTTTGGCGATGCGCTCGACCGCCTTCGGATGGCTGTCGTAGAACAGAGAGTAGACCGGGTCGGGCGTCAGGGTGGCGGCATTGTCGCGATACAGGCGCACCAGGGCGGCGATGAGGTTGTCCGGATGGCTGTGCCGCGCGGCGAAGGCGTCCGCCTCGAACTCATGTTTGCGCGAATAGAGGCTCATCAAGGGGGTCAGAGGGAACAGGAACACCGGCAAGGCCAGGAAGAACAGGGCCAGGGTGGTGGCATCGGTCGGGGCCGCGACGCCCAGGCCGGTGTGGAACCAGGCGGCCTGCTTGAGCCAGGCCAGCGCCGCCAGCATGGCCAGCGTGAGCACGGACATCAGGGCGATGCGCTTGACGATGTGGCGATGCTTGAAGTGCCCCAGTTCATGCGCCAGCACCGCCTCGATCTGTTCCGGGGTCAACTGGTTGAGCAGGGTATCGAAGAAGACGATGCGCTTGTTCTTGCCCAGACCGGTGAAATAGGCATTGCCGTGGCTGGAGCGGCGGGAACCGTCCATGACGAAGACGCCGCTGGCCCTGAAGTCGGCGCGCCGAAGCAACGCGTCGATGCGTGATTTCAGCGCGGCATCCTCGAGCGGTGTGAACTTGTTGAACAGAGGCGCGATCACGGTGGGGTAGAGCATCAGGATCAACAGGTTGAACCCCATCCACACGCCCCACACCCAGAGCCACCAGGCTTCACCCATGATGCCCATGAGCCAGAGCACCAGCAGGATCAGCGGTCCGCCGATCAGCAGACCGAGCAGTGATTGCTTGGCCAGGTCGGCGATGAACCCGGCGGCGGTCTGGCGGTTGAAGCCGAAGCGCGATTCGATGCCGAACTGGTGATAGAGGTTGAGCGGCAGTTCGACCAGGGCGCCGATCAGGAACAGCCCGAGCAGCAGCAGCGTGCCGGCGATCAGCGGCGAGAAGGCGGGTGACAGCAGATCGTTCAATGCCTGCAGGCCGCCACCCAGGGTGAACGCCAGCAACAGGGCGGCCTCGACCATCAGGTGGAGCAGGCCCAGACGCGCCTTGGCCAGAGTGTAGGCGGCCGCTTTTTCGTGTTCCTCCAGCGAAATACGGGCGGCGAACACGGCCGGCGGCTGCTTGCGGTGTTGCCAGACATGGCGCATCTGGCGCAGCAGCAGCCAGAGTTTCAGCCCGAAGGCGAGGATGAGCGCGGCGAGAAAAATGCTTTGAAAAGAAGGCATAAGGCGCGTGATCTACAGAGGATGGGCGATTGTGCCACAATGCCCGCCCCATCCTCTGAGGCAAGCAAACGTGGCACAGAACGACACCCACCTGGTCTGGATCGACATGGAAATGTCCGGACTCGAACCCGATACCGATCACATCCTCGAAGTGGCGCTGATCGTCACCGACAAGGATCTCAACCTGGTGGAGGAGGGGCCCGTGCTGGTGGTGCATCAGAGCGACGCGGTGCTGGACGCGATGGACAACTGGAACAAGGGCACGCACGGCAAGTCCGGGCTGATCGACAAGGTCAAGGCCTCCACGCTCAGCGACGCGGACGTGGAAGCGCAAATGATCGAATTCATGAAGCGGCACGTCGGCGAACGCAAGTCGCCCATGTGCGGCAACTCGATCTGCCAGGACCGCCGCTTTCTCGCCCGCCACATGCCGAAGTTGGAAGCCTATTTCCACTATCGCAACCTGGATGTTTCCACCTTGAAGGAACTGGCCGCGCGCTGGCGCCCGGAACTGAAGGACGGGTTCAAGAAGGCCAACAGCCATACCGCCCTCGCGGACATCCAGGAGTCCATAGAAGAATTGAAGTACTACCGTGATAACTTCATCCGGATGATCCCCTGAAAGGGGCGGACACAGCCCAAGGCAACCGGTGTTGATGCGTCGCGATATTGGAGTTCCCATGAAACCTGGCACCCCTTTCTCCATCGAAGTGAATCCCCGTATCCCGCGCCGTCTGGCGCGCCTGTCGGAGCTGGCGGACAACCTCTGGTACAGCTGGGACCGGCCCACGCGCACCCTGTTCGCGCGGCTGCATCCCGGCCTCTGGGATGCGGTCAACCACAACCCCAAGGCCTTCCTCAAGCGGGTGGACGAGGAGCGACTGACCGACGCCGCCGAGGACCATGTCTTCCTGGGCAGCTACAACCGCGTGCTGTCCTCGTTCGACACCTACATGAGCGATCCACTCAAGCGCGATCAGCCGCTGGACATGAAGCCTGGCGATCTGATCGCCTACTTCTGCGCGGAGTTCGGCCTGCACGAGAGCTTTCCCGTGTATTCCGGCGGCCTGGGCATCCTCGCCGGGGACCACTGCAAGTCCGCCTCGGACATGCGCCTGCCCTTCGTGGCGGTGGGGCTGCTCTACCGCCAGGGTTACTTCCACCAGCGCATCGACAACGACGGCAACCAGATCGCCAATTACACCGATTCCGACTTCGACGATCTGCCGATCCGTCCCGCCCTGAGCGAGGACGGCGAGGAAATCCACGTCAACATCGAGCTGCCCGGACGGACCTTGGAAGTGAAGGTCTGGGAAGCCCACATCGGCCATGTCCGTCTGTATCTGCTCGACTCCGACCTGCCTTCCAACAGCCAGCAGGACCGCTACATCACCCACCAGCTCTATGGTGGCGACAGGCACACCCGCATCCAGCAGGAAATCGTGCTCGGCATCGGCGGCATGCGCGCGCTCGGCGCGCTCGACATCAAGCCCACCGTCTACCACATCAACGAGGGGCATGCCGCCTTCCTGGTGCTCGAGCGCATCCGCCGCAAGGTCACCGCCGGACTGCCTTTCCATGCCGCGCTGGAAGCCGTGGGCGCTTCCACGGTGTTCACCACACACACGCCGGTACCCGCCGGTCACGATCATTTCTCCGAGGACATGATCTGGGACTACTTCAGCCACTGCTGTTCCGATCTCGGCATCTCGCGGGATGAGTTCATGCGCCTGGGGGGCGCCGGTCATGGCCAGGACTTCAACATGACCCGCCTGGCGCTGAACGGCTCGCGGCATCACAACGGCGTCTCGCGCATCCACGGCGGCGTCTCCTCCAACATCCTCGCCGACATGTGGCCGCAGGTGTCGGAGAGCGAGTCGCCGATGGACTACATCACCAACGGCGTGCATGTGGCCTCCTTCCTGGCGCAGGAATGGCAGGACATGTTCGACAACAAGCTCGGCTACGAATGGCGGCGGCGCATCTGCGAACCGGCCTTCTGGCGGCAGATCGAGGCGATTCCGGACCATCTGTTCTGGTCGGTGCATCAGGGCCTGAAGGCGCAGATGCTCTATTCGGTGCGCTACCGCATCACCCAGCAGCACCTGCGCAATCACGGCTCCGAAGCGCACCTGGAACGCATGCTGAAGTACGCCAATCCGCTCGATCCCAATGTGCTCACCATCGGCTTCGGCCGCCGTTTCGCCACCTACAAGCGCGCCACCCTGATCTTCGAGAACATGGAATGGCTGCGCCAGATCATCAATGACGCGAACCGTCCGGTGCTGTTCATCTACGCCGGCAAGGCACACCCGGCCGACAAGCCGGGGCAGGAGCTGATCCGCCGCGTCCACGAGATTTCCCGGATGCCGGAGTTCGAGGGCAATTTCCTCATGGTGGAAGGCTATGACCTCGGCTTCGCGCGGCGTCTGGTCGCCGGCTGCGACGTCTGGCTGAACAACCCCATCTATCCGCTGGAGGCTTCCGGCACCTCCGGCATGAAGGCGGCGATGAACGGCGTGCTCAACCTCTCGGTCACCGACGGCTGGTGGGACGAGGGCTACGAGCCCGGCAACGGCTGGGCGATCAAGCCCGCGCCCGAGTATTACGACGATGCTCGCCGCAATCGCGAGGACAGCCAGACCCTCTACGAACTGCTGCAGGATCAGGTCATTCCCATGTATTACCGGCGCCAGGAACTGGGTTTCTCGGGAGAATGGGTGAAGATGGCCAAGCGATCCATCGCCACCCTGTTGCCCGCCTTCAACGCCACCCGCATGGTGATGGAATACGCCAACAAGTTCTACGGGCCCGCCAGCCGGCAATGGCGTCGCTACTCGGAGGGCCACTTCGCCGCCGCGCAGGGCGTCGCCGCCTGGAAGTCCAAGGTGCGCGTGGCCTGGGATGGGGTGACCCTGCAGCGCGTCGACGACCCGAAGAAGCGCATCAGTTTCGGCGAGAGCATGGAGATCCGGGTGGCCGTGACCCTCAACGGCCTGGCGCCCGAGGATGTCCGCGTCGAGGTATTGCTGGGGCGCGCCTCGAAGAATGGCCAGGACAAGGACCTGGACGCCATTCCCCTGGAGCCGGATGGCTGGAATGGCCAGGCGTGCATCTACAGGCTGGAAATCACGCCGGAGATGTGTGGCCGCCTGCTGTACCGCGTGCGCGCCTACCCGATGCACACCCTGTTGACCCATCCGTTCGAGATGGGATTGATGGTGTGGCTGTGATGTCGGCGGCAAGGGGCAAGGGGCAAGGGACAAGGGACAACCCGGCTTTCCCCTGCTCCTTGTGCCTTGCCCCTTGAACCCATGTCGGCTTTCCTCGCCATCGGCCTCGGCGCCATGCTGGGGGCCTGGCTGCGCTGGGGCCTGGGGTTGTGGCTCAATCCGAAGTTCGCCTTGTTGCCCTATGGCACCCTGGCCGCGAACCTGCTGGGGGGGTATCTGATCGGGGTCGCGATCGCATACTTCGCGCAGCATCCCGGCCTGTCGCCGGAATGGCGGTTGTTCGCGATCACCGGTTTTCTCGGCGCGTTGACCACTTTTTCCACTTTCTCCGCTGAAATCTTCACCCTGGTCAGTCGTGGCCAATGGACCTGGGCGCTCGGGGCCGCCGCGGCGCACCTGTTCGGCTCCCTGGCCTGCACCGCGCTGGGGGTGTGGAGCTACAGCCAGATACGGGGGTGAGCATGTCCATGCACTGCATCCGCTTCTATGTTCACGAAGGCATGAGACACGGCCACGCGACGATCCATGTGTGGCTGTTCGAGGTCGCGCGCGAGCTCGGCATTCCTGGCGGCACGGTGTTTCGCGCCGCGGCGGGCTTCGGTCGCCACGGCCTGCATGAGGATCATTTCTTCGAGTTGGCGGGCAAGTTGCCGGAAACCGTCGAGTTCTTCGCCGAATCCGACAGGATCGCCGCCCTGGTCGCGCGCGTCGGCCAGGAAGGGCTGCGCCTGCTCCATGTCAGTCACCCGGTGAGTGTCGGGGTGACGGGAACGTGACTGTCGCGGGTGGGGGCGATCAGCTCATCCTGTTCCTCGCCTCCCTGGTCGCCAACGTCTTCTCCGCGCTGTCCGGAGGCGGAGCCGGATTGATCCAGTTTCCCATGCTGATCTTCCTCGGGCTGCCCTTTGGCGTCGCGCTGGCGACTCACAAGATCGCCACCGTGTTTCTCGGGCTGGGCGCCACGATCAGACACTGGAAGGAGAGCCATCTGGAACGGCGCTTCACCCTGGCGGTGCTTGGCGCCGGAGTGCCGGGCGTCATCGTCGGCGCCTCCACCATTCTGCATGTGCCTGAGCGTCCGGCCACCCTGGCCCTGGGCATTCTCACCCTGGGGCTCGGACTCTATTCCGTATTCAAGCCGAAGCTGGGCATGGCGTTCCAGCCGCGCAACCGCGAGGGCAGGGGGCTGCTCATCGGCATGATCGGTTTGTTCGGCATCGGTTTTCTCAATGGCTCCATCACCTCAGGTACCGGCCTGTTCCTCACGATCTGGCTGATTCGTCATTTCGGCATGGATTACAAGCATGCGCTGGCCTACACCTTCATCCTCGGCGGCCTGTTCTGGAATGGCACCGGCGCGCTGGTCCTGGGCGTGCTCGGCACGGTCGCCTGGGATTGGCTGCCAGCCCTGCTGGCCGGCTCCCTGCTCGGGGGGTATCTTGGCAGCCATCTGGCCATCACGCGCGGCAACCTCTGGATCAAGCGCGCCTTCGAGGCCACGACCATCGCCATCGGGCTGAAACTGATCCTCGGCTGAACCGTGTTCCCGCACGGGGCGCATCGCCCCGGCTTTGACTAAAGTAATAGGGGCGGGCGCCGATAGATACTGACGAGCGCCACCGCCGCCACTTCCCGCAACGCAGTCCACGACCCCAGGAGATCCATGAAGGACGACGCCGCCAAGCACACCATCCTGGTGGTCGACGACGTTCCCGAGAACCTCACCGTTCTGGGGGAATTGCTGCAGCCGACCTATCGCGTCCGGGTCGCCAACTCCGGTCAACGCGCGCTCCAGGTGGCGGCCAGCGAGCCACGTCCGGACATGCTCCTGCTCGACGTGATGATGCCGGAGATGGACGGCTATGTGGTCATCCGGGAGTTGCGCGCCAATCCCGCCACCCGCGACATTCCCGTCATCTTCGTCACCGCGATGGACACCGACGAGGACGAGGAACAGGGCCTGGCCCTGGGCGCGGTGGACTACATCACGAAGCCGATCCGACCGGCCATCGTTCTGGCGCGGGTCA
>CAZONS010000199.1:0-6783 GCA_964581195.1 uncultured Thiobacillus sp.
TGGTGGAGGCGGCGGGAATCGAACCCGCGTCCGCAAATCCTCTACAGCAAGTTCTACATACTTAGTCCGGTCATTTGGTTTTAACCCGAACCACGCCGGCCAGACAGGCTTGGTTCAGGCGAGCCACCTTAATTTAACTTCGATTCAAGCGGCCCGAATCGAGGCGAGTCCATGTGAATGACTCCACTGCAGGTTGCCCTGCCCGGCCCATGGACCAACCGGTGTGGAGTCTGACCGTCAAGCGGCCAGAGCGTAGGTTTCGTCGTTGGCGACTAATAAATTCCAGATGGATTTACGAGGGAACTGGTCCTCGGTATGCCCTTGTCTGCTTCGCGACCCACGTCGAAGCCAGGTCGCCCCCAGTAGGTAGTGCTTAGGTGCGTCCCACCGGAAAAAGTTCAAGTGGTGGGATGAGCCAATCTACGCGTCGGGCCGGAGCCAGTCAAGCAAGGAGAGGGGAGTCTGGATAAAACCGTGAGCCCCCCATTCAGCCGGGCGGTCATCCTGGCCGATGTAACCGTATAGCGCGATCAGGGTGCGCATGCCAACGGCGTGGGCGGCGGCGACATCGCGTTCGGCGTCGCCCACATAGAGGCAATCCGCGGGATCGCTTGCGGTCAGGAGGCAGGCATGCAGCATGGGGGCGGGGTGCGGCTTCGGGTGTTCGCAGGTATCGCCGGATACCACGCAAGTGGCGCGTTCGAGGAGCCCCAGATGGTCGAGCAGCGGTTCGCTATAGCGCGCGGGCTTGTTGGTCACCACACCCCATTTCAAGCCACGCGCTTCCAGTTCATCGAGCACGTTGTAAATACCTGGGAATGGTCGGGAATGGTCGGTGAGGTGGGCGTTGTAGACCTCGAGGAACTCTTCGCGCAAGGCGGCGAATTCGGCATGCGCCGGGGTGATGCCGAAGCCGATCCGGAGCAGGCCATGGGTACCGTGCGAGGCCTGCGGCCGGGTGAACGCGTCGCTCAGGGCGGGCCGACCACGCCGGCCGAGCAGCACGTTGAGCGCATGCGCGAGGTCGGGCGCGGTATCGACGAGGGTGCCGTCGAGATCGAACAGGATGGTTCGGTAGGACAATTGCACGGTTCTGGCGGGGCACGCCACCCTTCGCACGTGGGAGGGGTGAGCATCAGGCCTTGCGGCAGGCCATGAGGTAGTTGACGTCGGTGTCCTGCTCCAGACGGTAGACCTTGGTGAAGGGGTTGTAGGTCATGCCCATGATCTGCACGGGCTCCAGACCGGCGTGGCGCGCATGGCTGGCAAGTTCGTGCGGGCGGATGAACTTGGCCCATTCGTGGGTGCCACGCGGCAGCAGATTGAGCACATATTCGGCGCCGAGGATGGCGAACAGGTAGCTCTTGGGGTTTCGGTTCAACGTGGACAGAAACACCCAGCCACCGGGTTTCACCAGCGTGGCGCAGGCGACGAGGATCGCGGCGGGGTCCGGTACGTGTTCGAGCATTTCCATGCAGGTGACCACGTCGAAGGCCTCCGGCTGTTCCGCGGCGAGATCTTCGGCGGCGATCAGGCGGTAGTCGAGCTGCGCGCCACTTTCAAGCTGGTGCAGTCTGGCGACCTTGAGCGCCTTCTCGGAGAGGTCGATGCCGGTGACCTGGGCACCGGCGACCGCCATGCTTTCGGAGAGGATGCCGCCACCGCAGCCGATGTCCAGCACCCGTTTTCCCTGGATGCCGGCCTGACGGTCGATCCATTCCAGGCGCAGCGGGTTGATGTCGTGCAACGGTTTGAATTCTGATTCCGGGTCCCACCAGCGGTGGGCTAACTGGCTGAACTTGTCCAGTTCAGCCTGATCGGCGTTGGCCATGACTACCTCGTTGATGTGCTTCCTGTGTCCGGACCGGATTGTCTTGCAGGTGAGCGCTTTGCGCTACCCGCGCGTGGCTTCGTAATGCCTGAGGAACATGGCTTCCAGTTCGTCGATGATGTCCGGGGCGGATTTGCCGTGCACCAGATGCTGGGTCATGAGGCCGGAGGTTTCGTGCAGGATCTTGGCGCGATCCAGCATGGGGTAGGTTTCGCGCAAGCGTTTGATCGCCTTGACCACGCTTTCCTGAGCTGGGCGAGGAATCGGCAGCGGCTCACTGGGAACTTCGGGGGCCTCCGGTTGCACGCGGGCGAGGAGGAATTCGGCGTAGTCCAGCAAGCCCTCCTGCCGGCTCGGCGATAGTTCGCGAAAAAGGCGCAGCAGGCGCCGCTCATCGGCGGTCATCAAAGTTTTCGGGGGACGGCGTATTCCTGGATAAGGGGGCTTTGCTCCAGGAAATCGAGGAAGGACTGGAGCAGTTTGCTGCGGAACTTCTCCTGCGGGTAGACCAGCGAGAGTTGCCGGCGCAGCGGCGGGTCGAGCGGAATGGCGATCAACTCACCCAGCTTCACTTCCTTGATCACGGTGGTGCAGGAGACCACGGCGACACCGAGTCCGGCCGCGACGGCGCCCTTGATCGCTTCGCGACTGCCCAGTTCCATCACCACATTCACTTCATCGAGGTTGACGCCGTTCATGCGCAGGAAGTCGTCGATGCACTCGCGCGTGCCGGAGCCGGATTCCCGGCTGATGTAGGGATGATCGGCAATCTGCTGCGGACTGACGGAGGCAATCCTGGCGAGATCGGAGAAAGGCGCGCAGATCAGAACCAGTTCGTCCTCGCAGCAGACCTCGGTGACCAGGTTGGGATGATGCGAGGGGGATTCGATCAGGCCGATGTCCAGGGTATGGTCGGCGACCTTGTTTTCGATGGTCTCGGAGTTGGCCACCGTGAGGCGGGCCTGGGTATCCGGGTGGCGCTGCTTGAACTCGCCGAGCAGGCGGGGAAGCATGTACTCGGCGATGGTGGTGGAAGCGCCGATCATGAGCGGGCCGCTGACCTGACCCGTGAGTTCTGAAATGCGCGCCTCCATTTCACTGGTGAGATTGAGGATGCGCTCGGCGAAATCCAACGCCAGTTCGCCCGCGGGCGTCAGCGAAATCTTGCCATGGGAACGTTCGAACAGACGGGTGTTGAAGTGCTCTTCCAACTGCTTGACCTGGAACGTGACGGCCGGCTGTGTCATGAACAACAGCTCCGCCGCCTTGGTGAAGGAAAGCTGTTTGGCAACGGTATGGAATACTTGCAGGCGTCTGTCGGCCATTCTTATGCACTGATAAATTTTAGTTATGCAATTCAATCATAATTCTCTTATTTAGCACAGGACTAATCCGCCAAAAATTGCCGGAAACCGGCCTGTAGCCGCGGGATATGAGCAGATGACGCGGTTTGCGGATAGCGAGGTCCCTAGTGCCGTGATATAAGTCGCGCTTCCTTTCGGATCCCGACTCCCCCACCCCCGTTCCGGCTGATGAATCGCGGCTTCTATATCATCCTGGCAGCGCAATTCTTGTCCGCGCTCGCCGACAATGCCCTCCTCTTCGCCGCCATCGCGCTCCTCAAGGAGATTTCCGCGCCGGACTGGCATGTGCCGCTGCTGCAGCAATTCTTCATCCTGTCCTACATTCTGCTTGCCCCGTTCGTGGGTCCCTATGCCGACTCCATGCCCAAGGGCCGGGTCATGTTCGTCACCAATTTCATCAAGCTGGGTGGCTGTCTGGCGATGCTGGCGGGGATGCCGCCGCTGTATGCCTACGCCATCGTGGGGCTGGGCGCGGCCGCCTATTCCCCGGCCAAATACGGCATTCTCACCGAGTACCTGCCCCCCAGTGAGCTGGTCAAGGCGAACAGCTGGATGGAAGGTGCCACGGTGGCGGCCATCGTGCTTGGCGCGGTCTTCGGCGGCCTGATGATCAGTCCACAGCTGGCCGGCGCCGCGCTGCAGCGCTGGGGCGTGGATGAATGGCTGAGCGTGCCGCAATTCGCCATCATCATCATCACCATCCTCTATCTGGGCGCGGCCTGGTTCAACATGCACATCCCGGTGGTGGCCATAGACCACCGGCCGCCGCGCAAGAACCCGGTGTACCTGCTCTATGACTTCTGGCGTTCGTTCAAGCTGTTGTGGAAGGATCCGCTCGGGCAGGTGTCGCTGGCCGTCACCACCCTGTTCTGGGGGGTGGGTGCCACCCTGCGGCTGGTGGTTCTGGCCTGGGCGGCGTTCAACCTCAAGTTCGACCTCACCCACGCCACCCAGCTCACCGCCATGTCCGCCGTCGGCATCGCGGTCGGCGCCGGCATCGCCGGGAAATGGGTGAAGCTGGAGGACTCGGTGAAGGTGCTGCCCGCCGGCATCATCCTGGGCGGAACGGTGATCGCGATGATCTTCGTGACGGACTGGCGCATCGCGGCAGCCCTCCTTTTCTTCATCGGCATGCTCTCCGGCTTTTTCGTGGTGCCGCTGAACGCCCTGCTGCAACACCGTGGCCATCTATTGATGGGCGCCGGTCATTCCATCGCCATCCAGAACTTCAACGAGAACATCGGCATCCTGATCCTGCTTGGTGTCTACACCTTCATGGTCGGACATAACGTCCACATCCATTGGGTGATCGTCACCTTCGGCGTATTCATCAGCCTGGCGATGACCGTGATCTGGCGCCGCCACCGCGACGACCAGGTGCATTGAGGCTGACGCTCAAGCCAGATACAAGGCGAACGCTCTGTCCTCGACAGCCCAGGCGCGGGAGGCCTGCAGGAAGATCTCGATCAGGGTTTCCCTAAGCTCGTCCGCAAGCGCGTCGGCGTCGGTGATCAGGAGACGCAAGGCGCCGTCATGCCAGGAAAGATCGGCCAGACATTCCTCCAGGGCATCCCAGTTGGCGCCATAGTAGTCGGGAAAATCGAGGACGCGCCCCAACTCGGCCAGCAGGGTCGCCTTGTCCTGGAGCAGCCGTCCATCCAGGGTCGGCATGGTCTCCCGCGGTACTCCGCTGATTCGAAACACACCGTTCATTCGCGTATCCGTTTGAAGGAGCGGTAATGGTCAGCCGTGTACCAATACTCCCCTCCCCGGCCACCGGAGACGATGCGGCGCGCGCCACGATGGTTCAGGCCTGGCGTCGGGACCGTGTATTCGCGGTAATAGCCGCGCGATTGCTTGGGCAGGAGACCTTCGCGGTTGCCGAAGAGGGTGCCGTCACGGGAGTAGGGAAAGGGGCCGTTCTGCTTGATCAGCGCGAGGGTGGCGCGACCTTCGGGCGGCAGCTCGGCAACCGTGACGTAGTCGTTCGACGCCGGGGCCGGCGTGGATTCGATCGACCTGGCGTCAGACGCCCCGACGAATCCGGAGGCTGTCCCCGGCGCCCCCTCGCCGCAGGCCGCGATGAAGGGCAGCAGGGCGAGGAGCAGGAGGAGTCGGAGGATGTTCATATGTAGCGCCGGCATTGAGTCCCGAGGGTCGGTATCCTTCAGGGCCCTGCCGGCGTCCTGTGAGAGCCGGCTGAAAGCCGGCGCTGCATCAATCGTTTGCGTGTCTCGCGATGAACGCCCGCACCGCCGCGACATCGGCATCCATCACCTCGACCCGGCGCGGCAGGCTTTCGATGTCTTCCAGGCCCGCCGGGCGCTCCGGCTTGCGACCGAGCGCCTCGACGATGGTGTCCTCGAACTTGGCCGGCAGCGCGGTTTCCAGGCAGACCAGCGGCACGCCCGCTTCACGATGTTCCAGGCCCACGTTCAGACCATCGGCGGTGTGGGTATCGATCACCGTGGCGTACTTCTCCCAGGCCATGCGGATGGTCGCCAGACGGTCGGCATGGCTGCTGGTGCCGGAGACGAAGCCGAAGGCGGACACGTCATCGAACAGGCCGGAGGGTTTCAGGTCGAAGCTGTCGCCAGCATCCACCGCCCGCCACAGTTCCGCCACCCGGGCGCCGTCGCGGCCGACCAGATCGAAGATGAAACGCTCGAAGTTGGAGGCCTTGGAGATATCCATCGACGGGCTGGAGGTATGCAGGGTCTCGGCGGATTTGCGCGGCCGGTAGACGCCGGTGCGGAAGAACTCGTCGAGTACATCGTTCTCGTTGGTGGCGACGATCAGTTTCCGGATGGGCAGGCCCATCATGCGCGCGATGTGGCCAGCGCAAACGTTGCCGAAGTTGCCGGAGGGCACCGCGAAATCCACCGTCTGACCGACGTCGCTGGTCACCGCGAAATAGGCCTTGAAGTAATAGATGACCTGAGCGGCGACCCGGGCCCAGTTGATCGAATTCACCGCGCCGATGCGGTATTTCGCCTTGAAGGCATGGTCGTTGGATACCGCCTTGACGATGTCCTGGCATTCGTCGAACACGCCGCGAACGGCGATGTTGAAGATGTTGGCGTCCTGCAGGGAATACATCTGCGCCTGCTGGAAGCGGGTCATGCCGTGCTCGGGCGAGAGCATGAACACGCGCACGTTGTGCTTGCCGCGCATCGCGTATTCGGCCGCCGAGCCGGTATCCCCAGAGGTGGCGCCGAGGATGTTGATGTCCTGCCCGGCCTTGTCCAGCGCGTACTCGAACAGGTTGCCCAGCAACTGCATGGCCATGTCCTTGAACGCCAGGGTCGGGCCGTTGGACAGTTCCAGGATGTAGACACCGTCTTCCAGTTTCCGCAGCGGCGTGATCTGGCTGAAATCGCCGACGTTGCCATTGCGGGGGCGGCCGTGGCTGTAGGCCTCGGTCGTATAGGTCCTGTCGACCAGCACCTTCAGGTCGTCCGGCTCGATGTCGTCCGCCAGCCGCGACAGGATGCTGAAGGCCAGTTGCCGATAGTCCATGTCGCGCATGAACTCCAGCTCGGCGCCGGAGAATTGCGGATAGGACTCGGGCAGGTACAGGCCGCCATC
>CAZONS010000200.1:0-6781 GCA_964581195.1 uncultured Thiobacillus sp.
ACGAGGATCGCCGCGCCTGCCTGGACGCGGGCATGAACGATTTCGTCGCCAAGCCGGTGGATCCGGAGACGCTCTATACCGCCCTGCTCAAATGGTTGCCGGTCATCACGCGCTCCGACAGGCCGCTGGCCGCGGTCGACGGCGAGCCGGTGCCGCCGCCGCCCGTCGCCCCTCCGGACGCATGGCCCGGCTTCGATTACCAGCGCTGCCTGGATAGCCTCGGCGGCCGCCCGGAAAAATGCGCCGGCATCCTGGCCCGGTTCGCCGAAGTGCATCACCAGGATGCCACCCGCCTCGCCCATCTCCTGGAAACCGGCGCCCTGCCGGAGGCGCATCGCATGGCGCACACCCTCAAGGGCGTGGCCGCCACGCTGGGCCTGATCGACGTGCAACGCCGGGCCACACCACTGGAACTGGCGCTGAAATCCCTGCCCGAGGGTGGCGCGCCGCCACCGGAAACCATCGGCTTGCTGCATGATCTGGAGACGGCGCTGACGGAAGCGCTTGGTCATATAGCCGGGTTGCCGGTCGCGGCGGCGGTCGAGACTCCAGCCGTCGTCACACCGCCGGACCCCGCGCTCAGGGACGCGTCGTTAAGTGAACTGCAGCTTCTTCTGGCGCGCGGCGACACCCGGGCCATGGACCACTGTCGCGCGCTGGAGCCGATGCTGAGGCCCCTTCTGGGCAACGGTTTCGATGCCTTGATGCACGACCTGCAGGCGTTCGATTTCGACGCCGCGCTGGAGCGGATCGCGCCCTGTCTGCCGGGGTGGGACGACCATGCCTGAACCCGGGGTGAAGTCGATCACACCAGCCGCGCGCCGGCATGGCCGGGGTTGGCTGTTCCATCTCCTGGCCGCGGCGCTGACCCTGGCGACGGCCTGGGCGCAGTCGCACAGCGGCGAACCGCTGCTGATCCTGTTCGTGCTGCCCATCGTGGTCAGCGCGCTGCTGGGCGGCGGCGGGCCGGGCCTACTCGCGACCCTCATCGCCGCCGGCGCTTCGGCCTGGTTGCTGCCGCCGGTCGCCATACTCGGAATCGCGGCCAGTCGTGACTTGTTCCAGTGGCTCATCCTGCTCGTCAATGGCGTGCTCATCAGCCTGCTGGCAGAAGCATGGCAACGTGCCCGCGATCGCCAAGCGGCAGGCGCCAGAGATGCGAAGCGACAGCATGCGCTGAAATTGCTCGACGCCCTCGCCGAAGCATCGGCGGACGCGATTTTCGCCCAGGACATCGACGGCCACTTCATCCTGTTCAACCGAATCGCCGAGCAATACACCGGCAGGCGGGCGGTGGACGTCCTGGGGCGCGACGAAACCGCGCTGTTCCCCGCGCCGCTGGCCCGGCGGCTCATGGAGGACAACCATACGGTGATGGCGACGGGGCGAAGCCTGGTCTTTCAGGAGCGCCTCGATACCGCCCAGGGGCCGCGCGACTTCCTCACCACCAAGAGCCCCTTGCGCGATGCGGAGGGCACGATCATCGGCCTGTTCGGCATCTCGCGCGACATCACCGAACTGATTCAGGTCGAATTCGCGCTGCTGGAGAGCGAAGGCCGCTTCCGCGCGCTGGTGGAGGAAACCCTGGGGGGCATCTACATCATTCAGGGAGACCGTTTCCGCTACGTCAATCCCGAGTTCGCCATCATCTTTGGCTATGACGGGCCGGGGGCGTTGATCGACCAGGTGCCGGTCGCCGATCTGGTCAGCCCGGAAGACCGCGCGCTCGTGCTGACGCAGATTCGCCGCCGCCTGGAAGGCGAGGTGGCGGATGCGCATTACACTTTCACCGGCTTGCGTCGCGACGGCAGCCGCGTCGATGTCGAGGTGCACGGCCGCGCCTTCGAATATCGCGGCGCGCCCGCGGTCATCGGGTTGATTCTGGACATCAGCGCGGACCGCGCGGCACAGGCGTCGCTGCGTCGACACGGCGAAATGCTGGCCGAGTCGCAGCGCATCGCCCATATCGGCAGTTGGGAGGCCGACCTGACCACGGGTGAACTGATCTGGACGGATGAAACCTACCGGCTCTACGGCGTATCACCCGAGACATTCGTTCCGAGCGTGGAATCGTTCATCCAGTTGCTCCATCCCGATGACCAGGCCGCGATGCGGTCCTGGATAGAGACCTCCCTGGCCGGCGGGCAAGCCGGCGAGCTTGAGTTCAGGGTGGTCCACCCCGATGGCCGGCCGCGCGTGCTCAGCGGCCGTGGCGAGCTGGTTCGCGATGCGGACGCGCGGCCCCGGCGCATGGTGGGCACGGTGCAGGACATCACCACGCGCAAACAGGAGCAGCGGGCCCTGAACGAGAGCGAGGCGCATCACCGCGCCGTGCTGGCCGCGCTGAGCGAGGGCGTGTATGGCATGAACCGGGAAGGTCGCTGCACCTTCGTCAATGCCGCCGCCCTGGCCATGCTGGGTTTTGCGGAGGCGGACATGCTGGGACAGGATCAGCACGCCTTGTTCCATCACCATCGGCCGGATGGCCGCCCTTACCCCAGCGCAGAGTGCCCGATCCACATGACCCTGGCCGACGGCCAGGCGCGCGCCCGGAACGAGTGGTTCATCCGCAAGGACGGCAGCCTGTTCCCCGTGGAAATGATCGCCACTCCCATGTTCTCGGCGGGTGAGCAGGTGGGCGCGGTGGTCTCCTTCCAGGACATCAGCGCCCGCCTGCGTGACGAGGAGCGTATCCGCAAGCTGTCCCAGGCGGTCGAGCAGAGCCCGGAGAGCATCCTCATCACCAACCTTAAGGCCGAGATCGAGTACGTCAACGAAAGCTTCCTGCGCGGCTCGGGCTATGCCCGCGAGGAGGTGATCGGACGCACGCCGCGCCTGCTGCATTCCGGCAAGACGCCGCCGGAAACCTATGCCGGACTCCGCGCCAGCCTGGCCCGGGGGGAGACCTGGAAGGGCGAGTTCATCAACCGGCGCCGCGATGGCAGCGAGTACGTGGAGTTCGCCATCATCACCCCCTTGCGTCAGGCGGATGGCCGGATCAGCCACTATGTCGCGGTGAAGGAGGACATCACCGAGAAGAAGCGCATCGGCCTGGAACTGGATCAACATCGCCATCATCTGGAAAAACTGGTGGAGCAGCGCACCGCCGAGCTCTCTGTCGCCAAGGCCCAGGCGGAGGCGGCCAACCAGGCCAAGAGCGCCTTCCTGGCCAACATGAGCCACGAAATCCGCACCCCCATGAACGCGATACTCGGGCTTACCCATCTGCTGCAACGCGACGGCCTCAGCCCCGCGCAAGGCGAGCGGCTGGCCAGGATCGACGGCGCCGCCCTGCATCTGCTCTCGATCATCAACGACATTCTCGATCTGTCCAAGATCGAGGCCGGCAAGCTCGAACTGGAACACACGGATTTCACCCTGGCCGACATGCTGGATCAGGTGCGGACCATGATCGCCGATGCGGCCCGCGCCAAGGGCCTGCGTCTGCAAGTGGATGCCGCGGATGTGCCGCCCTGGCTGCATGGGGATGTCACCCGCCTGCGCCAGGCCCTGCTCAACTATGCCGGCAACGCGGTGAAGTTCACCGAGCGAGGGGAGATCATCCTGCGCGTCAGGGTGCTGGAGGACACCGGCACGATGCTGCGCCTGCGCTTCGAGGTCCGTGACAGCGGTATCGGCATCGCGCCGGACGTGGTGTCCAGGCTATTCGAGGCCTTCGAACAGTCCGACCTCTCGACCACCCGCAAGTACGGCGGCACTGGCCTCGGCCTGGCGATCACCCGCCATCTGGCGCGGATGATGGGGGGCGAGGCCGGGGTGGAAAGCGCGCCGGGCAGGGGCAGCACGTTCTGGTTCACGGCGCTGCTGGCCCCCGGCCGACAGCCGCGGGCCACGACCGCGGTGCCGCCGGCGGAAGCCGAGGCCGAATTGCGCCGGCGGCATACGGGGGCGCGTCTGTTGCTGGTGGAAGACAACCCGATCAACCGCGAAGTGGCGCTCGAATTGCTGAGTGGCGTGGGGATGGCGGTGGATGTCGCCGAGGACGGCCTGGTCGCCGTGGATAAGGCTCGCGGCGGTAACCACGACCTGATCCTGATGGACATGCAGATGCCGAACCTGGATGGCCTGGGCGCCACCCGCGCGATCCGCGATCTGCCGGGCTGGCGCGACAAGCCGATTCTGGCGATGACCGCCAATGCCTTCGACGAGGACCGCCGCGCCTGTCTGGCGGCGGGCATGAATGATTTCGTCAGCAAGCCGGTCGACCCGCGTGCCCTCTATGCCGCACTGCTCGCGTGGTTGCCGTGTCCGGACGGGAACGGGCCGGCGACGGCCACGGAGGATGACGCGGAGACGACCTGAGCGCTTGCCGGCCCGCCCGCTTCCTTCGCCCGCGTCCGGACTGGCTCCCACGCTGGAGCGTGGGAGCGAGAGGTTTACCGGCGCCTGTCCACCGTTGCATCTGGTGCCCACGCTCCAGCGTGGGCACGGTTCCTGGACGCTCCAGCGTCAAGCGGGTACGACGGGACGCTGGAGCGTCCAAGACTGGCTCCCACGCTGGAGCGTGGGAGCGAGAGGTTTACCGGCGCCTGTCCACCGTTGCATCTGGTGCCCACGCTCCAGCGTGGGCACGGTTCCTGGACGCTCCAGCGTCAAGCGGGTACGACGGGACGCTGGAGCGTCCAAGACTGGCTCCCACGCTGGAGCGTGGGAGCGAGAGGTTTACCGGCGCCTGTCCACCGTTGCATCTGGTGCCCACGCTCCAGCGTGGGCACGGTTCCTGGACGCTCCAGCGTCAAGCGGGTACGACGGGACGTTGGAGCGTCCAAGACTGGCTCCCACGCTGGAGCGTGGGAGCGAGAGGTCTACCGGCGCGTGTCCACTGTTGCATCTGGTGCCCACGCTGGGTCGTGGGAGCGGGAGGTTTACCAGTGCGTGTCCACTTCCAGCAGCCCCGGCATCCCGGCATAGTTCCTCGCGCTGGAATAGCGCCAGTGCAGCGGGTCGTCGACATAGCCGCGCGCGACCGGGTTGTTGTGCAGGTAGTCGAGTTTCTGTCGCATCATCACCTCGCCCTGAATCAATTGCGGATGCGAGCCTTCCTGCCAGACCTGATGCGCCCGGTCCAGCTTGTGCCTGGCCTTGTGGAAGGCGAGCAGTTCGAGCACCGGCGAGCGGATTTCGAGCAGCCGCTCCACCATGCGGCGGGCGGTGTAGGACTTGAAGCTGGCGATGGTCTTGCCCAGGTCCGTCCCGGTGGCGACGAGGTGGCAGTGGTTTTCCAGAATGACATAGCCGTGGAGGCGCAACCGGCCCTCGTTTTGCAGGTAGCGCAAGGCGTCGAGCACGATCCCGGCGTTGGCGGGTTGCGCGAACAGGGGCAGCCATTGCAGCACCGTGCAGGTGAGGAAGTGCGGCGCTGTCGGCTCGTGGATCTGGTAACGGGTGCGTCCCATTGTTTTCTCTCCCTTGACGCTGGAGCGTCCAAGATCCGTGCCCACGCTGGAGCGTGGGCACCAGTCGTACCTTGCTCCCACGCTCCAGCGTGGGAGTAAGCCTTGGACGCTCCAGCGTCCAACGACTAAGGCTTCACCGGCTTGACCTTGCCCGCCGCTTCCTTCGCCCGCGCCCGGGCTTCCTCGATGTCCTTGCCTTCCGCCAGCGCCACGCCCATGCGGCGACGCTGGAAGGCGGTGGGTTTGCCGAACAGGCGCAGGTCGCTGCCGGGGACGCGGAGGGCTTCCGCGACGCCCTCGTAGCGCAGGCCGTTCGCTTCCATGCCGCCATAGATGACGGCGGAGGCGCCGGGGTTGCGCAGGGTGGTGTCCACCGGCAGGCCGAGGATGGCGCGGGCGTGCAGTTCGAATTCGCTCTGCCGCTGGCTGATCATGGTGACCATGCCGGTGTCGTGCGGGCGCGGGCTGACCTCGGAGAACCAGACCTCGTCGCCCTTGACGAACAGTTCGACGCCGAACAGGCCCTGGCCGCCGAGGTTGCCGGTGACGGCGGCGGCGATCTCCCGCGACCGCGCCAGGGCCGCTGCGGACATCGGCTGCGGTTGCCAGCTTTCGACGTAATCGCCCTTGACCTGGAGATGGCCGATGGGCTCGCAGAAGTGCGTGTCCACCTCGCCGCGCTCATTCAGTGCGCGGACGGTGAGCAGGGTGATTTCGTAGTCGAAGTCGATGAAGCCCTCAACGATCACCCGGCCCTTGTCGACGCGGCCGCCGGTGGAGGCGTAATGCCAGGCGCCGGCGAGGTCTTCCTCGCTGTCGATCTTGCTCTGGCCCTTGCCGGAGGAGGACATCACCGGTTTCACCACGCAGGGGTAGCCGATGCCGCCGGGGCCTTCCACCGCCTGGCGCAGCGTCTTCAGGGAATCGGCGAAGGCGTAGGACGAGGTCGGCAGCTTCAAGTCCTCGGCGGCGAGCCGGCGTATGCCTTCGCGATTCATCGTGAGCTGGGCGGCGCGGGCGGTCGGGATCACCCGGCAGAGGCCGGCGGCTTCCAGTTCGACCAGGGTCTCGGTGGCGATGGCCTCGATCTCCGGGACCACCAGCATGGGCTTCTCGGAATCGATCAGGCGGGCGAGGACGTTGCCATCGGCCATGTCGACGGTTTGCGAGCGGTGCGCCACCTGATGGCCGGGGGCGCCGTCGTAGCGATCCACGGCGATCACCTCCACGCCCAGCCGCTGCAGGGCGATGATGACTTCCTTGCCCAGTTCTCCCGCGCCCAGCAGCATGACGCGGGTGGCGGAAGGGGAGAGGGGAGTGCCGATGTGCATGTGCTTTGCCTTATGGGTTTCAAGTCATATAGT
>CAZONS010000201.1:0-6759 GCA_964581195.1 uncultured Thiobacillus sp.
GCTTGCCGGGCGAATTCGGCGTAGCCGCCGGGCACGGTGGGAAAGCGCCCCCCGGGAGTCATGCCATTTTCTAGCGCCCAACGGACGCGGACATCGTGCAACAGGTGCTCGCGCATTTTTTTCGCGGTGTCACCATTGGGCAGGTTGCCCTTGATCAGCAGGCAGGTATCGCGCGCGTTCAGATCGGTCCAGTCCATGGCGGCTGGCGGCGCGATCCACTCCCCACGCGGCAGGCCGGTGAGGTTGATGTTGTGGCAGCGGTCGCAGAGAAAGCGGGCGCTGTGCGAGTTGTAGGCCCGCCCCTGGTGACGGGCGCTGTTGAACTGATGACATTGCAGACAGCGCGGATGATGGAATTTCTGGTTGAGCGCGTCGCCGAACTTCACCGGTTCGGCCGCCATCGCGGCGCCACCGGCCAGGAGGGCGGCCAACAGCAAGGCTTTCATGATGACGCGTCGTGCTCCATCTCCGGCGGCTCGACGAACGCGAAGATCATCCGGTAGCCGGCATAGGTGGAGATCAGCGTCAGCGGCAGGAAGACCAGCAGGCCCAGGCCAAAGGGGATGATCAGGGCGACCATCCCCAGCGCGCCGAGGACCAGGCTGTAATAGAGCAGCGGGCGCCAGTTCACCCAGCAGGCCCAGAGACTCCACCAGAGCGCGCGACCAGCGGAAAAACCGTCGAACAGGGCAAGCCCGGGCGCGAACCAGGTCGCCATGAGCAACGGCGCCAGCAGGACCGTGCCCAGCAGCATGGCGGGCAATGCCGCCTGGACGATCTGGTGCATCTCCTCCGGCGACAGCGCGGCGGGATCCTGCGCCTGACGCAGCAGTTCGCGCAGGTCGTTGCCGGTGAACAGGGTGATCAGGGCGAAGACCAGCAAGGAACCCGCCAGATAGGCGACGCCGATACGCAGGAGCGAATTGCGGCCGCTCTGGACGCCGGCGCCGAGGTGGATGAAGGTGACCGGCTCACCGGCCATGGCGGCGCGACTGGCGGAAAAATAGCCGGCCACCAGGAAGGGCGAGAGCAGTTCGATCGCGTACTGACCGATCCCGGGAATCATGTTGATGCCGATGACCACCATGAATACCAGGGCGGTCATGCCCATCCAGGGAATCGGCGCCTGTTTGAACACTCGCCAGCCCTCCTTGATCCAGTGGAGGCCGGTGGCAGCGTCATGGCGCGAGATGGTGAGGGGAATCATGGAATCGGAAAAAAGCAAACGCCGCCGGGAGGGCGGCGCGTGTGGCGGGCAGGAATGATCAGAACTCCGAGATCACCCACAGGGGAACCTGGAAGTTCGGCGAAAGATCATCGTATCGACGCAGGGCGCCATCGCCGCGATGATCCACCAGATAATAGGGGCGACCATGAGGCGGCGTGACCCGCATCATGTACAGCCGACCACGGACGCGGAACTCCTCCACACGCTCGCCGCCGCGCTGGACGATGGTGATGTCCGGCTCCAGCGAGGGATCCACCATCCCCGGTGGCGGCGGGATGTCGGGCAGGGGCTCCAGACGGGGCTGTTCGGCCTGAACCGGCAGGGCGAACAGCGCGAGAAGCAGCAAGGTTGGGATGCGCATGATGGCGTGACCGAGTGGGATGGTTCGATTCTAGCAGCCCCACGGCTCGGGCTAGAGATTGAACAGAATCTCCTGTTCCTGCGGGGAAGGCTCGAAGCCCCGGGTCTCGTAATGACTGAAGATGGCGGCGACCACCTCGTCCGGGTCATCGATCACCTGCAGCAGGTCGAGGTCGGACGGGTCGATCATCCCCTCCTCCACCAGCCGTGACCGGAACCAGTCCACCAGCCCGCCCCAGAACGCCGATTGCACCAGGATGATGGGGATCGGCCGGGTCTTGCCGGTCTGCACCAGGGTGAGCGCTTCCATCAACTCGTCCAGGGTGCCGAAGCCGCCGGGCATCACCACATAGGCGCTGGCGAATTTCACGAACATCACCTTGCGCGCGAAGAAATGGCGGAAGCTCTGGCTGATGTCCTGGAACGGGTTGGCGCGTTGTTCGTGCGGCAGTTGGATGTTGAGACCGACACTGGGCGAATGGCCGAAGAAGGCGCCCTTGTTGGCGGCCTCCATCACCCCCGGGCCGCCCCCGGAAATCACCGAGAAACCGGCGTCCGAAAGCTTGCGGGCGATGGTCTCGGTGAGCATGTAGTGGGCGGAATCCGGCGCAACCCGCGCGCTGCCGAACACCGACACCGCGGGTCGAATCGGCCCGAGCCGCTCGGTGGCCTCGACGAACTCGGCCATGATCTCGAACACGCGCCAGGATTCGCGCGCGGACAGGTTGGCCTCCTGGCTGCCGCCGGGGTCGACCATGGAGGGTATCTTGGGCTTGATCATGGGCTGCGCGACGGCTGTGAAAGTGCGTTGATTGTAACGTCGCGCCAGTGCGAGTCAGCGCGCGCCTTCGAGCAGGTCGACCTGCTCGGGGAGCAGGTGTTCGCGCGCGAATTCCAGGTGGATGTTTTCCTTGAGAAACACCGTGTAGATGTCCGGGTCGATGTGACCCTCCGCCGCCATGCGATCCATGATGGCCAGCGACTCGGACAGGGTCTTGGCGTTCTTGTAGGGCCGATCCCCGGCGGTGAGCGCCTCGAAGATGTCGGCGATCGCCATGATCCGCGCCTGCACCGACATCTGATCGCCGGTGAGGCCTTTCGGATAACCCTTGCCATCCATGCGCTCATGGTGACCACCGGCGTATTCCGGCACCCGCTTCAGGTGTTTCGGCCAGGGCAGGGATTCCAGCATGTTGATGGTCGCGACGATGTGGTGGTTGATGATCTCGCGCTCGCTGTCGGTCAGCGTGCCGCGCGGGATGCGCAGACAGGTTTCCTCGTCGGCGCTCAGGAAGGGCTGCTCGACGCCCTCGGCATCCCGCCAGCGATAGGCCGAGATGCGGCCGATCCGCTCCTGGTCCGCCGCCAGCATGGCTTCGCCGCCGATATTGCAGCGCTTGAGAAAGGTCTGATCCTCGGCGAGCCGCGCCAGCCTCCGGTGATGCGCCGCCTCGATCCCTTCCGCATCGGCGGGCCGGGCCAGCAGCGCTTCCAGACGCGCGATCTCGGCGTCCCGGCGCAACACCTCGAAGCGGGCATCCAGCAAGTGGATTCGGTCGAACTTGGTCTCCAGCTTGGTGGCCTTGTCCATCACGTACTCCGGCGTCGTGATCTTGCCGCAGTCGTGCATCAGGCCGGCGATACGCAATTCGTAACGGTCCTTGTCGCTCATCCTGAACCCGGCCAGCGGGCCTTGATCCGCGCGGTGGACCGCTTCCGCGATGCGCATGGTCAACTCGGGCACGCGGTTGCAGTGCTGGCTGGTGTAGTGGGATTTCTCGTCGATGGCGTTGTCGATCAGCGTGACCAGCGACTCGAACAGTTGCGCCAGCTGATCCATCAGCAGGCGCTTGGTGTAGGCGATCGCCGCCTGCGAGGCGAGCGATTCCGCCAGGCGCTGGTCTTCTTCAGGAAAGGCGCGGATGGCGCCGGTTTCCGGCTCCAGGGCATTGATGAGCTGCAGGACGCCAACGGTCTCCCGGTTGTGGTCGATCAGCGGCACCGTCAGGAAGGATTTCGACTGATAGCCGGTGCGCGCGTTGAATTCCCGCGTGCCGGAAAAATCGAAACCCTCGGCCTGCCCGACATCGGCGATATTGACCGTCACCTGCCGCGCCGCGGCATAGGCCGCCACCAGGTGGTCATTGGGCTGTCCCGCCGCGTCGAAGAGGGGGATGGCGGGCAGGTCGATGGCCCCACCCTTGCTGCCCCCCAGCTCGATACCCAGGGCATGGTTGATCATGATGCGGAATTCCAGCTCACGCCGCCCGTTCACCACATAGAGCGTGCCGGCGTCGGCGTGGGTGAGATCGATGGCCGAGCGCAGGATGCGTTCGAGCAGGAGGGCGAAATCCTCCTCCCGCGAAAGCGCCACGCCAATGGCGTTGAGTTGTTCCAGCCTATCCAGAAGGGAAGTAGCGTCCATGGGGCGAGAGCGGTAGCCGGGAGGTGCAATGATAGCCAGCTTTGCACGCCGTGTTCGACGCTGGAGCGTCGGGACTTGCTCCCACGCTGGAGCGTGGGAGCAAGGTCGCCAGACCGCGCAGGTCGGAAAGGCCGGCGCCTTCCGACATCCCCCGACGGAAGGCGCGATAAAGCCGCTTTTCCGCCCTACCCCGTTACATCTTGCCGATCAGGTTGATGAACCACCCCTGGGAGCGGTAGGAGACATCGGTGAGGTCGTCGGAGAAGTCGGTGAAGTTGTAGCCGACACCCAGCTTGAAGTGCTTGTTCAAGTGCTTGTAGACCCCGACCAGCGCGCCGGTCCGGCTGTCGTCGGCGGCGTCCGCCGCCAGCATGCGCCATTCGGTGACGATGTCCCACTCATGTACCCAGTGCCAGTCGGCGCGGAGGATGCCGAGCCAGGCGGTGGAGTCGTACCAGTCTCCCGCCACCCTGGTGTCCTTCAGCGACCCACGGCGCACCCCCAGCTTGCCGCCGACGGACACCCAGGGGCGAATGTCGTAGATGCTGTCCACGGACAGGACATGGCTGCGCTGCGCGAAGTCGGCGGTCACCCCATTGCTGAGTTGACCCGGCGACGGCAGGTTGTAGAGATAGGTGTACTTGAACAGGGTATTCCAACGGTCGTTCTTCACCGGCCGCCAGGCGTAGCCGCTGACCAGTTCCAGGTAGTCGCCGTCCTGGAAGGCGCCGCCGCTGGCCGTGGAGGTGGAGAAGTTGAGGCGACCGAGGAAGCGCCAGTCCGGATCGACCTGGTAGCCGAGGGTGTTCTTCATCAGCCAGGTCTCGCGGGTGCCACTGGTGGAGCCCTTCTCGTGCCGGTATTCCAGGGCGCCGGCGTAGCGGGTGGCGTCCTTGCGGTAGCCGAGGCTGAAGCCGATCGCCTGGCGGTCCATGTCGCCCGCCGCCGGGTCGGAGAGCTTGCCGGACTCCAGCTTGACCCCGGTGTTCCAGCGTTCGTTGGGCGACAGGTCGAGGCCAAAGGCGTGAATCAGGCCGGCCGGGCCGTCGCCGTGCTGGTAGCGTTCCTCGGCGTAGAGGCTGAGCGCGTCCGAGTAGCGGGTCTTGCCGCCGGCGGTGAGCAGGCCGGCGCGACCGCGGAAGCCCTCGTCGGTACGGTCCGGGGTCAGTGTGTAATTGGTATACAAGCTCGACCGGTCGTCCATCTGCCAGTCGCCGGAGACGCGGGCGCCGAAGCCGCCATCGCCATCGGAGATTTCGCCGCCGAGCTTGAAGCGGTCGTTGAGGCGCCGCTCGCCACCGAGGCCGACGCGGTCGTTGTCGCGGCGGCTACCGCTCCTCTCCAGCGTCCCCTGCACGTAGCCATAGGCGCTCCAGCCGGCCCGCTTCGCGGCATCCGGCGTGTAGTCCATGCGCACGACGGCATCGGTGCGGCTGCCGTTCTGCGACAGGGTCGGGCTGGCATTGGCGACACGGGTATCCATGTCGTCGGCGCGCACCCCGATGCCCGCCTTCCAGTTGGGATTGATGAGGTGACTGACGTTCACCTCGGTCGCCCGCGTGGTCTGGCTGGTGGCGTCCTTTTCATCGGCCTTCAGCAGGATCTCGGTAGCATCGGTCGCCTGCCACAGGAAGCTGACGCCCTGCTGGGTGGTGGCCTCGCTGTTGAAGGCGATCTGGCCGGGGCCGGAGAAACCGGCTTCGCGATCCTGCCAGTAGAAGGTGGCGCGGCCCTTGGCGCCTTCCCTGACCTCGGCGAAGTCCACCGCCGCCTCGACCCGTTGCGCGTCGGCCTTGCCGCCGGTCGAGGTGACGGGATTGAAGCCGAAGCCCCCATCGAGCGAGGTCTGATAGCCGGAACCGGCGCCATCGGAACGCGCGCCTTCCACCTTCACATAGGTGCCGGGCTTGTAGCGCAGGGTGGCGTCGACGCCCTTGAGGCGCTGGCGCGGGCCATCCTGGCGATAGCCGCTGGCACCTACTTGCAGGTGGTCGTTGACCCAGGCGCTGGCGCGACCGCCGACCACCATGCTGTTCACCGAACTCACGCCGGGCGCGTATTCGTAGGTGGCGATCAGGTACACCGGATGGCCGGAGAGGTCGCCGGATTGCACCAGGGTGCCGGCACCCGCCGTCGAGGCCAGCGCCTCGCGCAGGATGATGCGGCCCTGGAGGGCATTGACCTCGTAGTCCTGGGCGGCGACCAGTTGCTGGGTCTTCAACACCAGGCCGGTGTCCTTGTCGCGTATTTCCACCCATACCCGCTCGGAGCCGGCGGTGATGTCCATGTGTTGCAGGTAGTAGAGCGAACCGCCGGTGGCGCGGTATTCCTCGCGCGACTGCAAGGTGCCGGGATCGGCGGCGAACACTTCGACGTTGCCGCGCTTCTCGCCGAATTTCGTGGCGGTATCGGACAGCAGTTTCACGCGAGCGCCATACAGGGTGCGGTTGTAGTTGGCGAACTCGGTGCCGGTGAGACTGGTCTTGAAGCTGCCCCACATCACTTGAGAGTCGCCGCGCGCCAGGCGCACGAAGAACTTGCCCTGGGTGGGCGCGTCGTCGACGGCGGTGGAATCGTCGCCATAGACCGGGTAGTACTTGTCCGGGTCGAGGCTGCGCAGCAGGTAGCGCGGGTCTTTCTCGTGGAAGTTGGAGAACAGGCTCTTCAGCGGCTGCTCGCGGGTGTCGGCGCTGGCGGTGAGCAGCCACTCGCCCTTGACCTTGCCCTTCAGGTAGAAGGCGAGGCG
>CAZONS010000202.1:0-6740 GCA_964581195.1 uncultured Thiobacillus sp.
ACAATGCACCCCAAACGCATTCAATGTCGAGCGATTATTTATTATGCATAACATGCGCTCAACCCGGACCCACAAAACGCTGCGCGTTTTGCGGTCCGGTTAGCTCTACGTTATGCGTCTCTGCGACACTCCTCGGGTCAGAAATGATTCCTGAACACCACCTCGTCCATTGGAAGCTGCCCAGCCCTTGGCCAAGGTTCGCGGATGCCCTTGCCAATTGCGACGAACATCGCAATGACATGGTCTTCCGGCAATCGAATCAGCTTTGCGACTTCGTGAAAATCTGAGAGGTCCATCGGGCATGAGTCATATCCCATCGTCTTGGCGGCCAACATCAATGTTTGGGCGGCAATGCCGCAGGACCTCATGGCCTCGTCGCGTTGTATCTCAGGTTTTTCTCGGTAATACTCACCAATGGCGGCTACCACGCCCTCCCGGACATCATCGGTCGCATTCCGCCAGTAGCGTTCGGGTTGCTTGTCCCATGCCTGTAAGTCTGCGCAGATGACAATTAACAACGAAGCATCGGTAATTTGCGGCTGCATCCACGATACGGAACGGATTTCCTCGCGCAGGGCAGCATCATTCACCAAGACAAACCGCCAGTGCTGGATGTTGAAAGCCGTGGGCGACAACAGAGCGAGCGACAGAAGTTTCTCGACTTCTTCGTCGGACATCTTGTGGTTGGCGTCAAACTGCTTGATCGCACGGCGGGTTTCGATTGCGGTAATTGCATCCATTTCATTCTCCTGGTTGGTCTGGAAATGCCGAAAGGCAAACAGGATGCTATCGGAGCGGTTCGGATCATGTAAGAATGCACATTCCTGTCATGTACTGACAATTTGTATACTGTGAGGAGTGAATGCGCCATACACGTTACGACTGCGATTTCGGGTGTCCGGTTGAAGCCTGTGTTGAGGTGGTCGGCGGGAAATGGAAGGGTGTCATCCTGTTCCATCTTCTGGGTGGCACCAAACGGTTCAACGAGTTATTGCGTCTGATGCCCGCCGTAACGCAAAGGATGCTCACGAGGCAGCTTCGTGAACTGGAAGCAGACCAAATTGTTCAGCGCAAGGTGTATCCCGAAGTCCCGCCAAAAGTCGAATACTCGCTCACCGAGTTCGGCTTGACCTTGGAGCCGATACTCAAGACCCTTCAGGGCTGGGGCGTGAAGTATCTGGAACAAATCACCAAAATTAGAAAGGAGCGCGCATAACATGGCGTTCCAGGGGACGCTCCGCAAGCGGGCTTCGCCCGCTCTCGCTCCGCGCCCCTGAGCTCTTCGTTGGGCCTCTTGAATCGCTCGCATGGTCGCTGCATGGTCGCTTGACAAGCGTACGTTATCGCGTACCATTTAAGCTTCTTTGAAGGAGCACGAAATGAACACACTTACAGCCAGCGAAGCTCGCGCCAATCTGTACCGACTCATTGACCAAACAGTAGAGTCACATGAGCCGATCATAATCTCTGGCAAACGCAGCAGCGCCGTACTGCTCTCCGCAGAAGATTGGAGCGCAATTCAAGAAACCCTTTACCTATTGGCCGTGCCTGGCATGCGTGAGTCCATCAAAGCTGGTATGGCCGAGCCCCTCGCTGAAAGTTCGAAGGCGCTTAAGTGGTGAGTTGGGAAATTGTTTATGCCAAGCAAGCTATGCAGGACGCAAAGAAGCTTGCTGCAAGTGGCCTCAAACCAAAGGCACAAGAACTACTCGCGGTACTTGCCGACGACCCATTTCAAAATCCGCCACCCTTCGAAAAGTTGGTCGGTGATCTTGCTGGCGCATACTCTCGCCGCATCAATATTCAGCACCGCATCGTGTACGAGGTCTTTACCAAAGAGAAAACCGTTCGTGTCCTACGTATGTGGACTCACTATGAGTGAGCAGAGGCTCTATGCCTCGACGCGCCCGTCTTGCTTTACCTGGTGTTCCGCTGCATTTGATTCAGCGGGGAAATAACCGGCAGGCTTGTTTCTTTGCCGACGAGGACTACCGGATTGATCTCGACTGGCTGGGTCAATATGCCGAGAAGGCGGGCTGCCGTTTCATGCTTATGTGTTGACGACCAACCTCGTGCATTTGTTGGTGTCAGCGGAGAAGACGGATGCGCCCGGGGCGATGATGAAGGCGCCGGGCCTGCGTTATGTGCAATACGTGAACCGTGTCTATCAGCGCAGTGGCACGCTCTGGGAGGGGCGTTACCGTTCCTGCCCGGTGCAGGAGGACGCTTATCTTCTGGCCTGCTCGGCGATGCCCGCTTTGCGGCGAGTGTGGCGGTGGCAGGGGTGCGACGGGGCGTTCCGGCCGTGGCGAGACGGCCGCGCAAGGTGGCTGGGCCGGAACGGGGGCGCTGTTCGGCTAGTGTTTACGGGGAACGGTTCTGTCCTCGAGTCATCTCGAAACTTGCTCCCTGGCGTCTCCGCCCTACCTGCCTTCTTCCGCCTGTGGCAGACTCCCGCCCCCATGCTCCCTTACGAACTCGCCATCGGCCTGCGCTATACCCGCGCCAAGCGCCGCAACCACTTCATCTCCTTCATCTCCATGACCTCGATGGCGGGTATCGCCCTGGGCGTGATGGCGCTGATCGTGGTGCTCTCGGTCATGAACGGTTTTCAGGAGGAGTTGCGCGACCGCATCCTCGGCGTCGCTTCGCACATGGAGATCAGCGGTTCGTCCGGGCAATTGTCCGACTGGCAGGGCCTGGCCGGGCAGGTGGAGAAGCATCCCGAGGTGCGCGGCACGGCGCCCTATGTCAACGCCCAGGCGTTGCTGGCGCTGGGCAGCGAGACCAAGGGCGCGCTGGTGCGCGGCCTGCTGCCGGAGGAGGAGGGCAAGGTGGCGGAGTTCGCGCAGAAGATGAACAGCGGCCGCCTGTCGGATCTCAAGCCCGGTGCGTTCGGCATCGTGCTGGGCGCCGATCTGGCCCGTTCCCTCGGCGCCTTCGAGGGCGACAAGGTGGCGGTGATCGCGCCGCAGGGGGTGGTGACGCCGGCCGGCATGCTGCCGCGGATCAAGCAGTTCACCGTGGTCGGCATCTTCCGCATGGGCATGTTCGAGTACGACTCTGGACTGGCCCTGATCCATCTCCAGGACGCGCAGAAGCTGTATCGCATGGGTGACGACGTTTCCGGCCTGCGGGTGAAGCTGGCCGACATGGACCGCGCGCCCTGGGTGCTGCGCGAGATGGCCAAGACCCTGCAAGGCGACTACTACCTCTCCGACTGGACCATGAGCCACACCAGTTTTTTCCAGGCGGTGCAGATCGAGAAGCGGATGATGTTCATCATCCTCACCCTGATCGTGGCGGTGGCGGCGTTCAACATCGTCTCCACCCTGGTGATGGCGGTGACCGACAAGCAGGCGGACATCGCCATCCTGCGCACCCTGGGCGCCAGCCCGAACAGCATCATGGCGATCTTCATGGTGCAGGGCAGCCTGATCGGCGTCATCGGCACCGCGTTGGGCCTGCTTTCCGGCATCACGCTGGCGCTGAACGTCGAGACCGTGGTGCCCTGGATCGAACAGGCGGTGGGCATGGATCTGTTCCCCGCCGACGTCTACTACATCTCCAAGCTGCCCTCCAAGCTGGTCTGGGGGGATGTGACGACCATCGGTGTCGTCGCCCTGATCCTGGCCTTCCTCGCCACCCTCTATCCGAGCTGGCGGGCGGCGCGGGTGCAACCGGCGGAGGCGCTGCGTTATGAGTGAGGGGCAAGGGGCAAGGGGCAAGGGGCAAGAAGCGGTGCTGTCCTGTTCCGACCTGCGCAAGAGTTACTGGCAGGGGCCGGTGGAAGTGCCGGTGCTGGCCGGGGTCGATCTGGCGGTGGTGGCGGGTGAGCACATCGCGGTGATGGGCGCGTCCGGCGCCGGCAAGAGCACCTTGCTGCACGTGCTCGGCGGTCTCGACAAGCCGGATGCCGGCGAGGTGCGGGTGGCGGGCGAGGCGATCTGGTCGCTGTCCGAACTGGCGCGCGGCCGCCTGCGCAACCGTTCACTGGGTTTCGTCTACCAGTTCCACCATCTGCTGCCGGAATTCAGCGCCCAGGAAAACGTCGCCATGCCCTTGCTGATCCGCCGCCAGGAGCGCGCGGCCGCCCTGGCCGAGGCGGCGAAATGGCTGGAGGAGGTGGGCCTGGGCCACCGCATGACGCATCGCCCCGGCGAGCTTTCCGGCGGCGAACGCCAGCGCGCCGCCATCGCCCGCGCCCTGGTCACGCAGCCGGCTTGCGTGTTGATGGACGAGCCGACCGGCAACCTCGACCGGCACAGCGCCGGACGCATCCAGGAACTGCTCATGGACCTTTCCCGGCGTCACGGCACCGCTTTTCTGGTGGTCACCCACGACCCCGATCTGGCCGCCCGCCTGGGCCGCGTGCTGTATCTGACCGATGGGGTTTTGGCGTCGGCCTGAGGGCTGGTATCCTGAAAACCATGTAGTACAAATGGTCGACTGGCTCGTTCGCATTCCCGCGCGAGTCGGCGGCCGTGTCCGGTTCGATAGGAGTTCCCATGCGTTCTGGCCTCTTGTTCCTCCTCGCCCTGCTTCTGGCTCCCTCCGCCTGGTCCGCCGATTTGCCGGCCGATGCCAGTGTCAGCGGTGGCAAGACCATGGAGCCGAAAGTCATCGTCAACAGCGGCCGCCTCGAATGGGTGCCATACAAACGTGACCTCACTCCCTGGCCGACCCTGAGCTATCAGGACCGCCGCCCGACTCCGGAGCCGCGCCGCGCGGCCATGACGCCGCCGACTCAGGGCGACCGCGAGCGCGGCAAGTCGCTGGCCTGGCAGTGGTGCATCGCCTGTCATACCCTGCCCGGCGATGAGTGGCCCGGCTCGGTGGGCAGCCCGATGTGGCATTACAAGCAGCATGGCCATGCCGATGCCCTGGTCTACCAGCAGATTTTCGATGCCCGCGTGTACAACCCGCATTCCGTGATGCCGGCCTTCGGCACCTTCGGCCTGCTCGGTGACCAGGACATCCGCGATCTGGTGACCTATCTGCAAAGCATCGAGTGAGGACGTCATGATGAAAACCACGCGTTTCCCCCTGTTCCTGCTCGCTTTGTTCGTCACCGCCGGTGCCTGCGCGGAAGCCTTCGTCTACCGGGAGTTCGACTTGTTCGAGCACTATGAACCGCGGGTGAGCGGTGATCTCAAGCTCTCCGGCACCTATCAACACTGGAAGGACCCGACCAACCTCGATTTCCGCCTGGCCGGCAACCCCGATGAAAACTGGAAGTTGAACTGGAAGTTCATGGACCCGCCTTTCAACCAGGCGGTGCATGGCGGCCATTTCGCGGTCGAGCGCGGCGAGAAGCTGTTCCGGCAGTTGAACCTCAGGGGGGGCTTCGCCGCCTGCCTCGGCGTCGGGCGGGGCAAACTGAAGCATCTCCGCGCGACCTACCCGCGCTGGCGCGACGATCTCAAGCACGTCGCCGGCCTCGAGGAGGTGATCGAGCATTGCGGCGCCAAGCAGGGCCGCATCCTGCAGAACGGCAGTTATGACAACAGCGCGATCTCGCTCTACCTGGCCAGCCTCGGCGGCGGCGTGCCCATCGCCATCGACGTGACCACCGCCGGGCCCATGAAGGAATCGTTCGATCGTGGCCGCAAGTTGTTCCACCTGAAGGCGGGCGCTTTCAACTTTGCCTGTTCCTCCTGCCATAGCCACAACATCGGCCGGCGGCTGCGCGGCAACGTCATCACCACCCCCTATGGCGATGTCGCCCATTACCCGGTCTACAAGACGCAATACATGTTGCAGTCCCTGCATCTGCGCTTCGCCGAATGCAACCTGGATACCCGCACCCAGCCGCTGCGACCGGGCAGCGCGCCCTATACCGACCTGGAAGTGTTCCTCACCGCCCTGAGCAACGGCTACCCGGTCACCGTGCCGGCCGAGCGGGACTGGTAGGCGACGGCATCACGCGCGTCGTCGGCGGCGGCGCAGGTAGGCCAGGATGTAGAGCCGCCAGGCGAGTTGCACGGCGGCATAACCGATGACGGCGAGCAGACAGGCCAGGATCAGGTCGCCGATCAGGAAGGTTTCACCCAGCCCCAGCAGCCACTGCCCGAAGGCCGCCGGCAGTTCGCTCCAGGGCTGGCCGTGCCAGTCGAACCTGAACTCCTGGTAGCCGTTGCCGTTGCCGCCGGTCACCCAGCTGCCGATGGCATAGGCGGCGAGGATCAGCGGCGGCCAGGTGATGGGATTGGTATAGAGGGTGGCGATCACCGCCACCGGCAGGTTGACCCGGAACAGGATGGCGAGGACCGCCGCGATGCCCATCTGGATCGGCCCCGGCGCCAGGCCGCCGAACAGGCCCGCGGCCAGCCCGCCGGCCACGGAATGGCGGTTGAGGTGCCAGAGGTTGGGATGCCTGAGCAGTGACTTGAACGGGCGCAGGAAACGGTGTTCGCGCACCGTGGCGTGATCGGGGAGATATTTTCGGAAGTACTTGCGCGGCATGGGGGGATTCTATGGGGAAGCGTGGACGGCTTCCCCCCTTTATCAAAGGGGGGCAGGGGGGGCGGACGCTTGCGCCTGGGCCACGCCTGGAGCAATCCCCCTCGATCCCCCTTTGGAAAAGGGGGAGGCCCACAGCCTTTCTGAACTGGTGACGCGCCCACCGTGACCCGCCTCCTCATCCTCGCCTTCACCCTTGGCGCCGCCTTTCTGCAAACGCGTCCGGCGCTGCCGTCGCTCTCCTGGGCGTGGGGGCTGCCGTTGTTGCTGACGCTCTC
>CAZONS010000203.1:0-6726 GCA_964581195.1 uncultured Thiobacillus sp.
TTCAGGCCGGCGGCGGCCTGGTGACGACAGGGTGGGCGACCTACTCCGCCCAGGGTCTCACCGGTCAGGCGCGCACCGATTTCGACGCGGTGGTGCCGATCTACGTCAGTGGCAGTTCGGACTCCTATACCAGCAACGGCACGTTCACGCCGGTGGGCGAACACCCGATTCTCGAGGGGCTGACCACGTTCTCCACCGGGACCTATATTCAATACCCCACGGGCACGCCCAAGGTCGATGTCGGCGCCACGTTGATCGGCAATGTCGGCAGCCAGGTGGCCGCCGCCGCCGCGACGATAGGCGCTGGCCATTCCGTCTATCTCGGGCCGATCTACGCGGGGTATTCCTCCGGCTGGAATACCGTGGCCCTGCGCAGTGGTCTGGCCGACCGCCTGCTGGAGCAGGCGGTGAACTGGGCGGCGTTCGGCGGCCAGGATCTGGTCGATCATTACAAGATCGCCGCCAGCGAAGCCGATACCCTGTCCATCACCGTCGCCCTGCCGGGTGATGGCGCCAATGAGCCGGACAACACCCTGGACCCGCTGATCGAATTGTTCCGGCCCGACGGTACCCTGGTGGCCAGCAACGAGGACGGCGTCGGCGGGCGCAATGCCGCGTTCGACTATACGGTGCAGGCCGGTGAGGCCGGCCAGTTCCAGGTGCGAGTCACGCCCTTCGCCGGCCTGGGCGACTATGTCCTGAATGTCGCCGGCGCGACCGCCGCCGGCAATGCCGCGCCCGAGGTGGTGACCAGCAGCCTGGCCGACGGCGCCATGCTGACCTCGCCGCCGAGCGTGCTTCAGTTCGACTTCTCGGAAGCCATCGATCTCTCCAGTGTCGATCTGAACGATCTTGTGCTGCTCGATCCCGCCTTCACGCCGATGACGGCCAACAGCGTCCAGGTGATCGATGCGAACACCCTGAGCTTCGACATCGCCGGCCTGGTCGGCCAGGACGGACCTTACCTGGTCAGCCTCACCGGTATCCGTGATCTCGCCGGCGAAGCCATGACGCCGCATGCGCAGATGTTCACCCTCGACACCACCGGTCCGTCCATCGTCGACGTCACGACCGCGGCCGAGCCGGGCGACGTGACCGTGACCTTCACGTTCGACCAGTCGCTGGACGAGGGCGCGCTCAACCGCTACGCGGCCTACCTCCACGAGCCGAACCTGGACGTATGGTTGGATGCGGTCGCCTACAGCTACGACGATGCCAGCCACACGCTCAGCTTCGATTTCCAGGCGGTACCGGAAGGGGAATACGAACTTCAGTTGTATGCCTATTACATCCGTGACCCGCTGGGCAACGAACTGATCGGGGGCGACCACTACAGCGGCCTCAGCGTCGACAACGCGGCCGGTCGCGCCTTCCCGACCCCGCTGGCCGCCCTGGCGCCGCTCGGTTCGCTGATCCATGACGGCGCGGTCACCGGCGCCTTCAACGGTGATGGCGACGTGGACGACTTCACGCTGGAACTGGACCCCGATCAGATCCTCGGTGTCGGCCTGTTCCCGATGAGTGCCTCGTTCCGTGGCGGCATCGAGGTGCTCGATCCCCTGGGGGGCTCGCTCGGCTATTTCGAGGCCGGCGGTTTCGGTGAATTGGCGGCGCTCAACACGCTGCCGGTGTCGCAGGCCGGCACCTATGTGATCCGCGTCAGCAGCCTGGAGGGCGCCGGCAACTACGAGTTGCGGCTGCTGCTCAACGCCGCCGGCGAGGAGGAAAGTCTCGGTGGCGCGACCAACGACCAGATGGCCGACGCGCAGAACCTCGACGCCTCGGTCATCAACCTGGATGGCGCCGACCGCATCGCCGTCAGCGGCACGCTGGAGACGCCGCATTTCAGCGGCGAGCAGCCGATGCTGCTGGGCACCCTGGGCCGCGGCGGCAATCTGAGCACGCTGGTGGAACTGGACCCCGCTACGGGTCTCGTGACCCGGGTCATCGGATCGGTGGGATACGCCATCAACGGCCTTGAATACGATGCGTACAGCGGCATCCTCTATGGCACGGTTTCCCAGAACGATTCGACTGCGCCGAGTCACCTGATCGAGATCGACATGAGCACCGGCGCCGGCACACCGATCGGCACGGGCGCGGGTGTCGGCACCCTGGTCAACCTCACCAGCGACTCCCAGGGTCACTTGTATGCCTGGACGGAGAGTGGCGACGACCTGGTCTCGATCGATCCCGTGACCGGTCTGGGTGTCGTGGTCGGTGAATCCGGGATCGGCACGGCCACGCATGGCCTCGCCTTCGATGCCGCTGACCGCCTCCATTTCGTCAACGACGACGGCAGTTTCTACCTGGTCAATACCGCGACCGGCGCGACCAGCTATCAGTTCAGCCTCGGCCAGACCGCCCACCATGGCGACTTCGACCCGCTCTCGGGTTATTTCTACGGCGTCGGCAACACCAATTCCACCACCCCCCTGGTGGTCATCGATGTCGTCAACCGGGCCGTGCTCGGCGCTTACGAAACCGGCGAGCAACTGCATACCGTCACCTTCACCCAGGGCACGGGGGAGCTCGTTCCCGCCGAGGATTGGTACAGCTTCAGCCTGGATGCCGGCACGCTGGCCAGCATGGCGGTCGCCGGAAGCATCAGCGGCCAGATCGAAATCGACCTGTTCGATGAATACGGCGTCCATCTGGCTGCGGGCGTGGCCGATGCCCTCAACAGCGACCAGGCGATACGCGATTTCCGCGCGCTGGCGGGAGGCACCTATTACCTCCGCGTCGGCGGTGGCGGGTCGGGCGATTACAACCTGGTGGTCACCCGCGACGCGGCCTTCGAGCACGAAGAAAACGAGATCGTCCCGCGGGACATCACCCAGAGCGGCTCCGTGCTCGGGCATCAGGACGGTGTCATCGACGTCGCCATCCTCGACATCCCGAACTATGGCGGCGGCACTGGTTTCAACACCAGCGCGTCCAGCTATGGCTACGCCTGGCAGTTGGTGGAACAGCTCAACGATTCGACGGCCTTCGCCATCCATGCGTTGCAGGTCACCCTCGATCAGATCGACACCCTGGCCGAACTGGATCAGTTCGACGTCGTCTTCATCGGCGGCTACGACACCCATTACGATCTCGCCGCGCTGGCGCCGACCCTGCGCCAGTGGGTGGAAGCCGGCGGCGGTCTGGTCGCCTCCGCGCCGATCCTGGAGATGGCCGGGCAGAACTACGGCACGCCGCTGTATGACATCGACGCCATCGTCCCGGTCGATACCACGCCGAACTACAACACCGATTATTCGGGCGTGGATCTGGTCATCACGGATGGCAGCCATCCCGTCACCCAGGGCGTGAACGATTTCTACGTCAACGGCATCGAAGTCATGCTGCCGGATGTCGGCGCGACCACGCTGGCCACCTACGGCGGCCATGCCGCCGTGGTGGTGGGCCATCCCGGCCAGGGCCGCGGCGTTTTCCTGGCGCCTTATTACACCAACTCCAGCGGGGAACTGATCGAGCCGGATGCCGACCGTCTGGTCGAACAGGCGGTGGCCTGGGCCGCCGGGTCGAGTCTGGATCGCTACACGTTCCAGGCGCGGGCGGGCGATACCGTCACCCTCCACACCAATACGCCGGGCGATGGCGCCGGTGAGCCCGGCAATGATCTCGATCCCGCCATCGCTCTCTACGATGCCGGTGGCACGCTCCTGGCCAGCGACGACGACAGCGCCGACGGCCGCAATGCCTGGCTGACCTACAGCATCACCCAGGATGGCATCTATACGATCCAGATGACCGCGCAATCCGGCCAGGGGGCCTACCAGTTGCGGGTCGACAACGACCACGCCGGTGGCGAGGTCACGCCGCCGCCCTTCACCGTGATCGCCAGCGACCCGGCGGACGGTGCCCTGCTCCAGGCCTACCCCGGCACCTATCGCGTCACCTTCTCCGAGCAGGTGCTGCTCACCAGCGTGAGCGCCGACGATCTCACCATCGATGGCGTCGCCGCCGAAAGCGTGCGGGTCATCGACGGCCGCACCCTGGAATTCGGCATCGCCAATGGTTTCTCCTCCGCCGCCGAGTATGTCGTCGACATCGCCACTGGCGCTCTGACTGGCCTCGCCGGCCAGTCCTTCGCCGGGTTCAGCGCCATGATCGACCTGGACGCCGACACCCAGGCCTATCCGGTGCCGCTGGCCGCCATCCAGCCCGACGGCTCGCTGATCTACGATCCCGCCCCGATCGGCTTCTTCCACGCCGAAGGCGACGAGGACGACTACACCCTGGAACTGGAAGCCGGCCAGGTGCTGACCCTGATCCTGTCCACCGATGCCAGCGTTCAGGGCAATGTCCGGTTGTTGCGCGACGATGGCGCCGGCGGCCTCGTCTTTTATGACGAATCCTGGGCGCCGGGCCACGGCCAGGACGCCGTGTTGCAGACCGTCACCATCGACACCGCCGGCACCTACGTGCTGCGCGCCTACGCCTACCATGGCGCCGGCCAGTATCAACTGCGGGTGCTGGTCAACGCTGCCCAGGAAGTGGAAGGGCTGGGCCAGGGGGGGTGGGGCGAATATGTCCAGAACATCGACGCCAGCTTCGTCGATCTCGGCAACGGCGGCAGTCGCGGCGCGGTGCGCGGCGAGCTGGCCGGCACCGGCAGCTTCAGTATCGCGGTCGACGGCCAGGCCAACATCTTCAGTGCCGGCAGCGGTTCCGCCTTCGACGGGATGTCCCCGGTCGAACTGAACTTCACGGCCGGCGCCGGCAATGTCTTCACCTTCCCGGACGTCTCCGGCCAAGTCTCGTTTGGTGGACTGCCCCTGTCCGTCTCCCCGGATGGCAGCGACGCGGGCAGCGGCACCACCGACATCCTCGACTCCGCGAGCCTCTATCCCGGCATCTCCGGCATCGTCCACGGCCATGGCGACCCCGATTTCCCGGACACCGACACCTGGCCCGGGCTCGGCTACGTGCCCGGCAAGACCATGTTCCTGGTCGGCGTCTTCCTTGCCGACGACCTGCCCGCCAGCACGCCCGAGCGCCTCGATTTCACCGACGGCGACGGCGGCATGGGCACCGACTTCGCCAGCCTGAGTCCCGCGCTCGGTCAGACCTTCTTCATCGGCGACGGCCGCATGCTGGATGGCGGCACCCTGCAACAATTCATCGCGCCGGAAGGCGCCACCCGCCTGTACCTCGGCTTCGCCGACGCGCTCCAGTTCGGTTACCCGAGCAGCGAGGCCGGCTATTATGGGGACAACCACGGCGCCCTTCAGGTCCAGGTGCGGCTCAACGACAGCCAGGTACAGGACTCCGACTGGTACAGCTTCAACCTGGATGCCGGCGACATCGCCACCCTCGCCTTGTCGCGCGACGACCCCAATGCCTCCGGCACGGTGTCGCTGGAGCTGTATGACAGCGGCTTCGCGCTGATCGCCACGGGCGAAACCGACTCCACCACGCTGGAGTCCTATATTCAGGACTTCACCTCGGCGGCGGGCGGTACCTATTTCCTGCGCGTTTCCGGCGAGGCCGGCCAATACAGCGTGGTCGCCACCCGCAACAGCGCCTTCGAACTGAACGTGAGCGCCCAGGATCAGGACATCTCCCTGACCGGCACGGTACTGGGCGGTCTCGGCGACCTCAACGGCAGCGCGGGCGGGCTGATCCGGATCGCCGTGCTCAACAGCGGCTATGGCAGCACCGCCGACCAGGGCTTGCAGGCCCTCGTCGCCCAACTCAACGACAGCAGCGCCTACAACTTCAGCGCAACCCTGGTCGCCGCCTCGGCCATCGATACGTTGTCGGAGATCTCCGCCTATGACGTCGTGGTCATCGGCGGCGCGCGCTACACCAGTGGCGAATCCGCGGAGAAAAGCGCCATCCTCCCGGCCCTGGTGCCCTATGTGCAACAGGGCGGCGGTCTGGTCACCACCGGCTGGCTGTACGATGTCTTCAATGGCATGAGCAGCGGCGATCGGGCCCTGCTCGATACCGTGGTGCCGATCAACCTCGGCGACAGCTACGACGACTATAACTACGGGGGTACCTTCGTCACGACCGGGACGCATCCGATTCTCAGCGGCATCGACAGCTTCTCCCTCTCTACCTACACCCAGATTCCCACCGCCGCCACACCCCTGGATCCGGGCGCGACCCTGCTCGGCACCGTCTACGGCAATGTCGCGGGCGCGGTGGCCGAAGTCGATGCTGGCCGCACGGTCTTCCTGGGGCCGATCTATTCCGGCTACTACAGCGGCTGGGATACCGCCACCCTGCGCGGCGGACCGGCCGACCGCCTGCTGGAACAGGCCGTCGCCTGGGCCTCGACCGACCGTGATCGCTATAGCTTCGTCGCCAACATCAACGATGCGCTGGTGATCGAGACCCGGACGCCGGGCGACGCCGCCGGTCAGCCGGATAACAGCCTCGATGTCGCGGTCAGCCTCTACGACCCGAATGGCGACCTCGTCCCCGAGGGCGATTACACCGTCAATGACTCGCCGGACGGCCGTAACGTCCACATCGAATACACCGCCGCCATGGGCGGTTTCTACACGGTCGAAGTGCGCGCCGAGAACAACTCCCATGGCGCCTATATCCTGACGGTCTCCGGCAGCACCGCGAATCTGGACCACACCCCGCCGGTGGTGACGAGCACCAGCATCGCCGATGGCGAGGTCATCCCGCCCGGCGACCTCACCTTTACCGCCACCTTCAGCGAGGAACTCGCCAGCCAGGGACTGGGCTTCGACGATGTGC
>CAZONS010000204.1:0-6718 GCA_964581195.1 uncultured Thiobacillus sp.
TGGCCGCCGGACGGTTCGCCGTGCACGCGGGACCGGTCATGGCCTGCGCCGATCAGTTCGACATCGTTCTGGAAGGCCACGGCGGCCACGCCGCCATGCCGCAGCAGGCGCGCGACCCCTTGATCGCCGGCGCCGCCCTGGCGCAGGCGCTGCAGACCGTGGTCAGCCGCACGCTCGATCCACTCGATCCCGCCGTGCTCTCGATCACCCGCCTTTTCGCGGGCGGCGAGGCTTACAACGTCATCCCGGGCAAGGCGCATATCGGCGGCACCGTCCGCGCCTTCCGCGCCGAGGTCCAGGACCGGATCGAGGCCGCGCTGCAACGCCTGAGCGCCGGGGTCGCCGCCGCTCATGGTGTCCAGGCGCATCTGGACTACCGCCGCGGCTACCCGCCCACGATCAACAGCGCCGCCGAAGCCGCGCTCTGCGCCGAGGTCGCCGCCAGCATCGCCGGCGCCGACAAGGTGAGGACGGACATGCCGCCCTCGATGGGCGCGGAGGATTTCTCCTACATGCTGCGGGAGAAACCCGGTTGCTATGTCTGGATCGGCAACGGCGAGACCGAGGGCGGCTGCATGCTGCACAACCCGCGCTACGACTTCAACGACGCCATCCTGCCCCTGGGCGTGGCCTACTGGGTGGCACTGGCGAAGCGGTTTCTGGGGTAGCCGGCCTGGCGGCAAACCCCGTCTACCCGGGTTTCGCGGTAGCGCTGCCCGTGTAATAGCTGATGCGGCTGCGCGGGCTCAGGTAGTCGTGGATTTCGCGGGGCAGCGCGCCCGGCTGCAGGGTACGTGCCACGGCCAGATCCGGCTCGTCGAGCAGATCCAGCATCAAGGCCTCCTCCTTGGGTACGGAAGGCTCATAGAGCATCAGCGTGGGGTGCAACAACTGCCCCGGGTTGACGTTCAACACCAGTCCGATGGCGTCGTTGTTGAGTTGCACGATGCTGCCGGGCGGGTAGACCCCCATGCAACGGATGAAATGCTGCAGCAACTCGGGGTCGAACTTCTCCCGTTCATGCCTGAACATGCGCGCCAGCGCTTCGGCCGGCGTCATCGCCTGGGCCGGGTCGAGCTGGTTGCAGTAATCGTCATAACTATTGGCGATGGCGACGATGCGCCCGAGGCGGCCAATCCGGCCACCGCTCAATCTGGCCGGAAAGCCGCTGCCATCGAGCATCTCATGATGCTGGGCGATCACTTCCAGCGCTCCCTGCGGCATCCCCGGCAGCCTGGCCGCCATCTCCAGGCCGTAGACCACATGCTGTTGATAGAAATTGCGCTCGGAAGCGGTCCAGGGCGTTTTCTTGAGGAGGATCTGGCTGGGCACACGCTCCTTGCCCATGTCGTGCAACAGGGCACCCAGCCCCAGCGCGCGCATGTCCTCGACCGACAGAGCGGCCTCGCGCCCCAGCATCAGCGACAGCATGGTGACATTGAGGGCGTGGAAGTACGCGCCTTCGTCGCCGCTCTTGGCGGCCATCAGGTGCAGCAGGACATCCTTGTCCGCGAGCAGATCATCGACCATTCCGGTAACCAACTCCTGCGCCTGCGCGACGGTTTCCCGCGGCCGCGCAAACAGATTGCGCAACATGGACTTGACCTGGCTGACACTGGTATTGAACTTCTTTTCACAGCGGCCATAGGCCTCGCGCTGGCGCGCGAGATTTTCCCGCCGCTCCCGTTTGGCGCGCCACATCGCCTCCATTTCCGGATCCACGACGGCGGGAGGTGCCGGGGCCGGCGCATCGGCCACCACCGGCAGGGGCACGCCATCGCTTTTTTCCGGCAGCCACCAGATCGCTTCCAGGCCCAGTGATTGCAGCGCCCTGATCTGCTTCTGGTTACGGATCTTGAAGCTGTTGAACAGGAAAGGATGTTCCATCCAGCCATCCAGGCGGATGTGCAAGCCGATCTTCAACTGACTGGGTGAAATGGACTGTTCCGGCACGCTGATCGTTCCTGCCTGTTGTGGGTCATCTCATAACGGCACATTACGCGGAACCTGTAGTGTCTCAGGCTGTTCATAATGCCGCACCCCCCATTCTGGAGCCCGACCATGACCCCATTCTCATCCGACGAAGCCGTCGCCACCCTTGCCGGCGGCTGTTTCTGGTGCCTGGAAGCCGCTTTCAACCGCTTGCGTGGCGTCCACGAAGCGATCTCCGGCTACATGGGCGGCGAAGTCGATCATCCCGGCTACGAGCAGGTCTGCGGTGGACGCACCGGTCACGCCGAGGTGGTCCAGGTGCGGTTCGATCCAACGGTCATCGGCTATCGTGACCTGCTGGAGTGTTTCTTCGACCTGCACGACCCCACCACACTCAACCGCCAGGGCAACGATGTCGGCACCCAGTATCGCTCCGCCATCTTCTGGCACACCCCGGAACAACGCGCGGACGCGGAAGCGGTGATCGCCGGACTGACCGCGCGCGCCGCCTTCCCCGACGCCATCGTCACCGAGGTGAGTGAAGCCGGCCGCTTCTGGCCAGCAGAGGCTTACCACCAGCACTATTTCGAACACAACCCCAACCAGCCCTATTGCCGCGCGGTGGTCGGCCCCAAGGTGGACAAGTTCAGCCGACGCCACGCGAACCGCCTGAAGCAGTCGGCGTAAAATCGCGCCATCCCCTCCTTGTCAGCCATCATGCCCTCGCTCAATCACGTCCACCCCTTCCTGTTCGAACACCTGGACATTCGCGGCGCCGTCGTTTCTCTCGACAGCGCCTGGCGCTCCCTGCTGGCCAAACGCGGCTATCCGGTGCCGGTGGCGAACCTGCTGGGCGAGATGAGCGCGGTGACCACCCTGATCGCAGCCAACCTCAAGCAACCCGGGCGCATGACCTTCCAGTTGCGTGGCGAGGGGCCGGTCAACCTGCTGGTGCTCGATTGCGACGAACAACTGCGCCTGCGCGGCATGGCGCGCTGGCTGCCGGACAGGCTGCAAGGTCAGCTTTCCGCGCCCGACCTGCTCGGCCATGGCCAACTCGCCCTGACCCTGGACGCGGCGGGCATGCGCCAGCCCTATCAGAGCCTGGTGCCCCTGATCGGCGACAGCATTGCCGAGATCTTCGAACACTACCTGAGCCAGTCCGAACAACTGCCGACCCGCCTCCAGCTGGCGGCGGGGCCGGAGCGCGCGGTCGGCCTGTTCCTGCAGAAACTGCCGAGCGCCGATACGCGGGACGCGGACGGCTGGAACCGTGTCCAGCACCTGCTCGCCACCCTGCGTCCGGCGGAAATGCTCGGCCAGGCGCCGGTCGATCTGCTGCGTCGCGTTTTTCCCGAGGAAGACATCCGCGTCTACGATGCCCGCCCGGTCAGCCACCATTGTCCCGAGGACTGGGAAAAGGTCCGGGGCATGCTGCGCTCGCTGGGCCGCGCCGAATGCGACGCCATCCTGCGCGAGAAAGGCGAGATCGTCATCCGCGACGACATCTGCAATCACGACTACCGACTCGACGGCGTTGCCGTCGCCGCCCTGTTCGAGCCGCCCTCGCCGACCCTGCACTGATGTGGCGCCGGCTGGAAGCCGGCGCCACACAGGCACCGACCCGCGTTCACCCATATGCCCGGCCTCATTCCCGCCCGCCTCGCGCACATCGACGACGGCACACCCTATTCAGAGACCTACGACGACGTCTACCACTCCGCCGACGGCGGCCCCGGCCAGGCGCGCCACGTCTTCCTGCATGGCAATGACCTGCCGGAACGCTGGCATGGACGGGAACGATTCGTCATTCTGGAAACCGGTTTCGGCAGCGGCCTCAATTTCCTCGCCACCTGGGCCGCCTGGCTGGACGACCCGCATCGTTGCGACCGCCTGCATTACCTTGCCGTGGAAAAGCACCCTTTCCGTGCCGAAGACCTGGCACGTCTGCATCAACGCTGGCCCGAATTCGCCCCCCTCGGCACGGCGTTGCGCGCGGCCTGGCCGGTGCTCACCCCGGGGTTCCACCGTCTCGAATTCGCTTCCGGCCGCATCGCCCTCACCCTGCTTCTGGGCGAGGCGGACACCGTGCTGCGCCGCTGCGAGGCGCGGGTCGACGCCTTCTATCTGGATGGATTCGACCCGAAGAAGAACCCCGAAATGTGGTCGCCCGAGATGTTTCGTCATCTCGCCCGCCTTGCCGAGCCCACGGCCACACTCGCCACCTGGTGCGTCGCCGGCGAGGTGCGCGAGGCATTGCGCGCGGCCGCTTTCGAGGTCGGCAAACGCCCCGGTTTCGGCCGCAAACGCCACATGCTGGCCGGGAAGTTCGCGGCAGCGCCCGCATCCACGGAGACGCCCGCGCATGCCCACGGGCACCGCGCCCTGGTGCTGGGCGCCGGACTCGCCGGCTGCGCCGTCAGCGAACGTCTCGCCGCGCGCGGTTGGGCGGTCACCCTGGTGGAGCGCCACCCGCAACCCGCCAGCGAAGGTTCCGGCAATCTCGCCGGCATCGTGCGCCCCCTGCTCTCTCGCGACGACAACCTCGCCTCCCGCCTCAGCCGCGCCTGTTTCCTGCACTCGGGGCGCGCCTGGGCGACGCTGGCCGCGGCCGGATACGGATCACGGCACGCGTTGAGCGGCGTCCTCCAGATCGCTCGCGACGCGGCACACGAAGCGCAGATGCGCGACCTCCTGGTGGCGGGCGACTACCCCGACGACTATGTCCGCTTCCTCGACCATGAGGCTGCGGCGAGTCATCTGGGTCACGCGACAGCGCACGGCGCCTGGCTGTTTCCCGGTGGTGGCTGGGCCAACCCGCCCAGCCTCTGCCAGGCCATGCTCGCGGCGGCGGGGACGCGGGTAGCTTGGCACAGCACGCGGGAAGCCACCCATATCGATTACAGCGAGAAGCAATGGCGGCTGCATGACCGCAATGGCAGGTTCATCGCCAGCGCGCCCATCCTGATCCTGGCCACCGGCGCGGCGGCGCGCGGTCTGCTGCCGGAACTCCCGATCACGGCGGTGCGCGGCCAGGTCAGCCACCTCCGGCAAGGCCAGTTGCCCGATTTCCCCCTCCCCGCCTGCTGCGAGGGCTACCTCACCCCCGCCCTCGACGGTATCCACTGTCTGGGCGCCTCCTATGCCCATGACGCGGGAAATGAACTGCGCGAAGCCGAACATGCCGGCAATCTCGCCCGGCTGGAACGCATCCTGCCCGGAGCCGCTGACAGGATCGGGACAAGCGACCTCGACGGTCGCGTCGGCTTCCGCGCCGCCACTCCGGATCGTCTCCCCCTGGTCGGCGCCCTGGCGGACCCGGAAGCCACGCTGCCGCGCGACATTCAGCTCAAGGACATGCCGCGCCGGGAAGGCCTGCACGGACTGCTCGGGCTCGGCTCGCGCGGTCTGGTCTGGGCCACACTGGCCGCGGAAACCCTGGCCAGCCGCCTCACGGGCGACCCCTTGCCGATTGAAACCGATCTCGCCGACGCCATCGACCCGGCGCGCTTCGCCTTGCGCGAACACCGACGCCGCCAGAAACGATGAAGGCTCCCGAAGGAGCCTTGTCGCATCCCCTTGCCGCGGGAAGAGCGGCAGGGATCAGGCCGATGGCTAGGAGCCTGTCGGACTTTGGAATCTCCGGCTGCAAACCGACCGCGCCGGCCCATTTTTCGCCCATTTCTTGGGCAACAGTCCGGCTATTCCCCGGCGAAATGGTCGAAAACCGGCCTCGACGGGGCCGATTTTCGCTATCGGAGCCCAAAGTCCGACAGACTCCTAGGGCGCGCCGCCCGCGACCACGGTCAGGGTGTCGCGAATCACGCCGGGGGCCTCGACGATGCGCATGAAGGTGCCCATGCCCACATTCGGCCAGCCCAGGGCGATCCGGTAACGCGCGAACAGGTGCTCCGCCTTGTTGCCCACCACATAGATTTCGTAGGGCAACGCCGCGATGTTCTCGGCGCCGACACTCTTGACCCACCAGCCTTCGCCTTCCTTGGCATCGTTCAAGGCCACGCCGAAAACGGCGAGTTTCTTGTCCGGCATGATGATTTCATAGACCTTGGAGGTCTTGCCCAAACCGCGCGCGAGGTTGTCCTGAATGGTCCTGACCGCGTCATCGAAGGACAGATGCTCCATGACCACGTTCTTGTCGGAATCGAAGCCCTCCATGCCGAACATGTACTGGTAATCGGAAAGATCGATCTTGTCGACGCTGCCGCCGAACGGCTTGCCGGTTCCCAGCGCCTTGGTCAGTTTGGCCTGGGCCGCCCGCACCGCGCGCTGCGCATACGGAAACTGCTTGCGGAAATAGGCGCGCTGCCAGTAATCCAGGTTCATGTAGGACACCGTGCCATCGGACTTGACACCGACGCGAATGGGCGCGCCGACGATATTGGCGCCCCCCAACTTGCGCACGATGTTCAGTAGCCCTTCGTCGGTCACCACCACCACGCCATGGCCCGGCAATCCGGGCGGCATGTGCTTGCCAACGACCTGAAAACCCGCCTGGGCCAGCTTGGCCTCGACCTGGGCGATGACGGCTGACACATCACCAGCCTGCACCTTGTTGCCGTAGTAGTAGGGGCTGAGGGCCAGAGCCAACGGTGCAAAGCCCATCAAGAACAGCGTGATCAGCAGCTTACGCATCTCGCACTCCATGGAAACATCAATGAAAAGGGCCGGGGGCTCACGCCCACCGGCCCGCGCATTCTAAGGCCTGCGGCTTAGAAGCGCTTGCTGTACATCAACTGCCAGCTGGTCTGGCTGTGGTCGACGGTCA